>JBGPNU010000384.1:0-2524 GCA_041487675.1 Binatus sp. (SeqCode) | reverse complement strand
AGTGGTTGTGGTTGAGGACCCCGGTTTTCGACGAACCAGCTCGATCGATGTCCGCTGGCGACAAGTTGATCAACCTGATACCCGAGCGGAGTATTAGCCGACACGCGGGGCGAGGATTCTGAAGGATTAAGGTAAGAATGGCCGTTCCTCCGCTTTCTGAAAATAATCGAAACCTGTTCAACACGCTCATCGACCATCACATCCGTTTCTCGCTCGCAAAGCGGCGGATTCAGTTGTCGAAGCACGATTGGTATCGCGCCACCGCGCTCGTGGTCCGCGACATGCTCATCGAAAAGATGCTCGCGACGCGCGCGCGCTTCGAGCGCGGCAACGCGAAGAAGCTCTACTATCTGTCGCTCGAATTTCTGATTGGCCGCTCGCTCGAAAATAATCTGTTCAACCTGGGCATCATCGACACTTGCCGCGATTTTCTCGCCGAGAACGGAATCGACCTGCAGATCTTGTTCGATGAAGAGCCCGATGCCGCGCTCGGCAACGGCGGTCTGGGCCGCCTCGCCGCATGTTTCCTCGATTCGTTGGCGACCCTCGATCTGCCGGGTTACGCCTACGGAATCAACTATGAGTACGGCCTCTTCCGCCAGGAAATTCGCGGCGGCTACCAGGTCGAGCGCCCCGATGCATGGCAGCGCGAAACCTCGCCATGGCTGGTGGCGCGTCCCGACCAGTCATGCCGGATTCCGGTTTACGGGCGAATCGAGCACCGCGTCGATCGCAAGGGCGAATACAACCCGAGCTGGGTGGACCGGCGGATGCTGGTCGGAGTGCCCTACGACCTGCCGATCGCGGGCTTCGGCGGCCACACCGTGAACTTCGTCCGCCTTTATTCAGCCGGCGCATCCGACGAATTCGACATGCAGATTTTCAACGCCGGCGATTACATGAAGGCGGTCGAGCAGAAGATGCTTTCCGAGACCATCTCCAAGGTCCTTTATCCGTCCGACGCGGTTGCGGCCGGCCGCGAGCTTCGCCTGCTTCAGGAATATTTCTTCGTCGCCTGCGCCGTCCACGATATCGTGGATGGATTTATCGCCCGCGGAGAGGATTTGTACGATTTTTCATCGAAAGTGGCTATTCATCTCAATGACACGCATCCTGCACTGACTATTGCGGAGTTGATGCGTGTATTCATCGATGACCACAATCTGCCGTGGGCGACGGCATGGGATATCACTCGCGCCACGGTCGCATATACTAATCACACGCTAATGCCCGAGGCGCTGGAGCGATGGCCGGTCGGCTTGCTGGAGCGCGTCGTTCCGCGCCATCTTCAGATTATCTACGAGATCAATCGGCGCTTTCTCGCCGACGCGGCTTCCGTCTGGCGTGACGATCCGGAACGTCTGAAGCGCGTCTCGATCGTACAGGACGGCTACGAGACCCAGGTCCGGATGGCGCATCTGGCTATCGTCGGAAGCCATTCGGTAAACGGTGTCTCGAAGCTTCATACCGAACTCGTGAAAACGCGTCTGGCGCCCGACTTTTACCAACTGTGGCCGGAGCGTTTCAGCAACAAGACCAACGGCGTGACCCAGCGGCGATGGCTGCTGATGGCGAATCCCGGTCTCGCAAGCCTGCTCGACGCAACCATCGGCGCAGGATGGGCGACCGATCTCGCTCAACTGAACGGAGTTGAGAAATTCGCCGAAGATGCCGAGTTTCAACGTCGCTTCACCGCGATCAAGCGCGCCAACAAGGAACGACTCGCGCGAATTGTCAATCGGCTCGCCGGGGTGGACGTCGATCCCGCCGCGATGTTCGACATACAGGCCAAACGCATCCACGAATACAAGCGTCAGCTCCTGATGGCGCTGGGGATCGTGCACCAGTACCTAAAGCTCGTCGATGACGGCGTCGAGCCTCCGGTGCCGCACATGTATATCCTCGGGGGCAAGGCGGCGCCCGGTTACTGGGCGGCGAAAATGCTGATCAAGTTAATCAGCAGCCTCGGCGAGGTGATTAACAATGACTTGAGGACGCGCGAGTTGATCAAAGTCGTCTTCCTGCCCGACTATCGCGTCTCGCTCGCGGAGAAAATCATTCCCGCAGCCGACGTGTCTGAACAAATCTCCACCGCCGGCCGGGAAGCATCGGGCACTGGCAACATGAAATTCGCGATGAACGGTGCGCTGACTCTGGGGACCCTCGACGGCGCTAATATCGAGATTCGCGAAGCGGTCGGCGCCGAGAATATGTTCATCTTTGGGCTGACCGCGCCCGAGATCGAGGAACTAACTGTGAAGGGTGCATACCGGCCGCGCGACTACTATGAAGCAGACCCGCGCCTCAAAAGAGTGCTCGATGAGTTGGCGTCAGACCGCTTCTGCCCCGGCGAGCCTGGCCTGTTCAGATGGATTCGCGATACCCTACTGAATCGCGATGACTATTTCCTGTTGGCCGATTTCGGTTCGTATATAGGCGCTCAGGCTGAGATTTCGACTGAGTATCAACATCCTGAAGTGTGGGCCCGCAAAGCTATACTCAATGTCGCACGCATCGGAATGTT
>JBGPNU010000383.1:0-2568 GCA_041487675.1 Binatus sp. (SeqCode) | reverse complement strand
TCTTTCATCACCTCCCCCGCCGGCAGCATTGGCAGGAAATTCTTCATCTTCGTGATGCTCGTATTCGCGATCGAGTCCGTGATCATTCTGATGACTCCCCGCCGCGGCGACTTTCCTCTCATCGCCGTCGCCGCCGTAATGATCGCCGCCAGCTTCATGTCAGTCCGCAATATTCCATTCGCGATCTGCGCGCTGACTCCAGTTTTCGCGCGTCATCTCGGACCGTTACCGTCGCCTCGCATTCAAGCGCTTGTGAAAGGCGACCCTCCCATATCTCGCGGCTTCTGGCTCGCGACTCAGTTGGTAATCGTCGTCATCGCGCTCATGTTCGCGCGCGCGACCGGGGTTCTATCGCGGACCATCGGCTCCGCAGGGTCTCCAAAAGGCGCGCTCGACTTCTTAGACCGCAACGGGCTCAAGGGGAACGTCCTCGCCGACTTCGGATGGGGCAATTACATTCTCTGGCACGCCGCGCCCGGCACCCGCGTTTTTATCGACAGCCGCTACGACCTCGGCTATCCGCCGAAGGTCGTTTCGGACTTTCTCGAATTCGACGCAGGCCGTCCTGCCGGTGCCGAGACACTACTCAATTACCCGCACGACTATGTACTCATTCAAAGCAACTCGGCCGCCAAAGAGCTAATGAAGTCGCAGGCCGACTGGATACTCATTTATTCCGATCCGGTCGGGATGCTCTATGCGCGGCGCGGTTCCGCCGCAACCAGAATTCCGGGTGTCCCGGTAACCGCAAATCCGCCACCCGCCGATTTTCCATGACGGCAGCTTTCGATGAGGCCATGAGACGATCACAATGACCGCCACCTCTTCGCGATCCGGCGAGCCGCGCGCACCGTCGTTGCTCCGCTTTGCTCCCGCGATGATAGCAGTGCTCATCGTCGTCGCTTGCGGCACCAACTCTGCCGACGTCGATCTTTGGGGACATCTGCGATGGGGCGGCGACCTTCTCGCCCGACGCCATATCGCCGTCCACGATCCCTACGCGTATTCCGTAAACGCCCCCATCTGGATCGATCACGAGGTCCTTTCCGAAGCGATCTTTGCCTGGATGTTCTCGCACCTGGGCGTCATCGGTCTCAAGCTCGTCCGTTTCGTGTGCGCATCGGTGATGATCGTCTGTCTCGCCGGCGCGATCGCCGAGACCTCCGCCGCGATCCCGATCCAACTCGCAGTTCTCACGCTCACGACTTCCGAGATCGTTCCCGCGGTCGAATTTCGCCCCCAGATTTTCACCTTCGCGATGCTCTCCGCAATCATGTGGATGCTCGCGCGCGATAATTTCGGCCGCCGCGCGCCGCTCTGGCTCGCGATCCCGATGATGCTGTTTTGGTGCAACCTTCACGGCGGATTCGTCGTCGGACTTGGCGCGCTCGGCCTCTACATCGGTGCGGTCGCCGTGCGCGACTTGGTCGCGCGCCGCGGTCTCTCGCACACATTGCATCTCGGAGCGATAACCGCGGCGGCCGCCCTCGCCACCCTGCTCAATCCGTACGGGCTCGCAACCTGGGCCTCGGTCCTGCACACAATCTCGCGGCCCCCGATGCTTTCCGAGATCGTCGAGTGGCACAGCCTCTGGTCGTCGATGGTGGAAATTTGGCAGATGCCGAACTTCTCATTTCTTTTCGACGTCGTGCTCGTCCTGATGTTCGCCGCGTTGATCGTGAGCGTCGCGGTCGCTCCGTTCGGCAACGATTTTCCGCTGCTGTTGGTCGCGAGCGCGATGATCGCCGGCGCCATTTCGGTGTTTCGAAATTTCCCGCTTGCGCTGATTGGCTCAGCCGCGCCGCTCGCCCGCCATCTCTCACTCGCGATCTACCGCCGCGCGCCGGCCGCCGCGGCATCCGCCGCACCCCCAAGCTCGAGCCTGCTCACGCAGGCCATCATCGCAATCCTCGCGATCGTGCTCGCAATTCGTCGCGGTATTTTTTCGCCGGCGATCGATTTCAGTTTCGCGCCGCCCGCGGGCGCGCTCGCGTTCATCGTCGAGCACGATCTCCGCGGCAACGTCCTGACCAACCTCGCCTGGACCGACTACGTCCTTTATCATCGAGCGCCCGACAACCGCGTTTTTATCGATACCCGCTACGAAATGATCTATCCCGATCGCATCGCGCGTGACTTCGAGGATTTTCACCATGACCGCGAGCGCGCCGCCGCCGTTCTCGCCTCGTATCCGCATGATCTCGTGATGCTCGCGCCCGATTCACCGGCGGTGCCGCTGATGGACGCAAGCCGGGATTGGAAGCTCGTCTATCGCGACGAGGTCGCGCTTCTGTATGCGCGCGCCGATTCCGCCGTTGCCCGAATTCCGGGCGTTCCGGTCGTGCGGAAGGCGCCCGCGCCAGTTTTCCCCTAGCGAAAACTTACCGCCGCGAGGCTTCTAGCGCCGCCCCGCGCCAGCATGGATAATTCTCCGCACGCCAGCTCTGCTGGAATTGACACTGCCGTCCTGACGTGTGCTGACGTGAAAGTTGAAGCCGCGCCCCCGCTTTCAGACTCGCTCCCCGAGCGCCCCGCGCCAACCTCGCTCTTCCGCTATTCGCCCGGCCT
>JBGPNU010000382.1:0-2599 GCA_041487675.1 Binatus sp. (SeqCode) | reverse complement strand
GTCCTTCCATCCGGTCACGACGACCTGCCCCGACGCGTCGCGCTGGCCGCCAAAGCCGCCGACCACGTTGGTGAGATCGGTATAGCCGGCCTCCTCGAGCATCTCGCACGCGCGCTGCGAGCGTCCGCTCGCCATGCATCCGACGACGAGTTTTCTGTCGCGGGGAATTACTTTCTCGGCGACTTCGACGAAGTCGAGATTCAACTGCATCTGCCCCGGACCCTTGGCAACCATGACCGGGATATTAATCGCACCGGCGGCGTGTCCGGCCGCGAATTCGCCCCCGGTTCTCACGTCGAGGTAGAGCGCATCGGGATTTTTCTTGAGCGTTTCGTACGCCTCGGGAGGAACTTGCTGCTGTATCGGCATCGCGCCACATCCTTGTCGATCGATTAGAGAGACTTTATCAGATTCTCGATCTTCGGCGATCGCTTTGGTTAGGCGGCTCAAGAATTTCCGAAGCGTTCCTGATGCACCATCTCGCGCCGCGGCTTGAGCGGCTTAGCTTGCGGCGGATTCTTCGGGTCAGTGTATCCGAACGGCAGAATCGTGAAGATCGCCCATCCGTCGGGCACCCCGAGCATCGCGCCAATCTTCGCGCCGTCGAAATTGCCGACCCAGCAGGTGCCGAGACCCAGCGCCCATCCGGCGTTAGCCATGTTCTGTACGGCCTGCGCGCAATCCACGTCGGCCCATCGCGCATTGGCGACATCCTTGAGCACGACGATCGCGGCGGGCGACTCCGCGACGAAGCGGCCAGTCGAGCATAGCGCGCCGACTTCCTTAAGCGTGTCGCGGCTGCGAATGACGATGAACTGCCACGGCTGCAGGTTGCGCGCGCTCATCGCATGGCGTCCGGCCTCGACGATCTTCGAGAGCTTTTCCGGCTCGACCGGCTGGCCCGAAAATACCCGCTGAACCCGGCGGGAGAGAATCGTTTCAAGAGCGTCCATGGCACGTGCCTCCGTATGAACATTTCATGTGTCAAGCAGCTACAAAAACTTGTAGTATCAACCCGCCTTTGAATCCAGTTCGATTGGAAGCGGGGAGAGTTACGCAAGATGCGGCTCGACGACAAGATTGCGTTGATTACCGGCGGGGGCAAGGGGATTGGCCGCGCGATCGCGCTCGCATACGCGCGCGAAGGGGCAGACGTCGCGATCTGCGCCCGTACCACCGCCGATCTGAGAAACGTCGCGGCTGAAGTCGAGAAGCTCGGGCATCGATGCTTCCATAAGCGCGCCGACGTGACTGACAAGGCGGATGCGGTCGCGATGGTCGAGGATGCGATGCGCGAGCTCGGAAGAATCGACATCCTGGTGAACAACGCGGGCGGCGGCGATGTCGCGGACCATCGCACGATTCTCGAGATGGACGATAAGTGCTGGTTCGACAACATCGCGCTGAACCTGCACAGCACGTGGTATTTCACCAAGGCCATCCTGCCGCACATGGTCGAGCGCCACTACGGACGAATCGTGAATATCGCGTCGGTGGCGGGCCTGCAGGGTGTGACGCGGCTCGGGGCATACGCGGCGGCCAAGCATGGAGTGGTCGGATTCAGCCGCACGCTCGCGCTCGAATGCGGTGAGTACGGGATTACCTGCAACGTGATCTGCCCTGGTCCGACCCGGGCGGGATGGTCGATCAGTCCGACCGGAATCGGCAAAATCGCGGAGCGCTTCGGGATGGACGTGGAGACATTCAACGCGCGCTCGGTTCAGGGCGGAGCAATAAAACGGATGGTGGAGGCGGAGGAAGTTGCAGAACTCGCGGTTTACTTCGCGAGTGATCTTTCGGCGGCTACCACGGGGCAATCGGTATCGGTTTGTGGCGGTTTCAATATGCATTAGGCGGTTCGCGCGGACCGTTTCCGCGCTTCTAGTTTTAATCCTGCTGCCCGGAGCCGCCATCGCGGCTGACGGAGCGTTCAACATCTATTATTCGGGCGCCGAAGACCTGGTCCTCTCGCGCCTGCTGCTCGATCCGACCACTCATCGGGTCGCAAATCTGAGCGACGCGACGACCGCCGTCTATCAGGACAATATCCCGGCGCCCGGCCCCGAGCTCGAGGCGCTTAAGGCGCGGGTCGCGTCTGGGATGGGCGTCGTGCTGATTCTCGGACGGCATACCGATCCCGCCGCGCTCGCGGATCTTACAAACGGCGCTGTGAAGCAAACCGGCATCGTCGATGTCCCTCGCGGCGCGACTCATGATCGCGAACTCGAGCGCCTGGCCGCCGTCGTCAACTATGTCGGCCCGCCGAAAGACCCGCTCTCCAAGAACGTCAGCTGGCTTTCCGCAGTGCGCGTGCACGAGCGCTCGATCCTCGATGTAAACGGCGCGGAAGTGATGGTGCGGACCAACGCTCGCGATCCGGTCCGGCCCGAGACTCCGATCCTGCTTCGCATGCATTCCGGCAAGGGCACCATCTACGTGCTCAACGAATGGATCCGGCAGGGCGACCAGCGCGCGCGAATCGCCAGCCTGCTGACGATGTTGAAGGGAATCGAGGGCGCCGAGAACTACGACTTTCAGCGCTGGCCGTACTTCAACTGGCTGCTTTACGGAATGTCGCGCACCGCGGCGGGCGCACGAG
>JBGPNU010000381.1:0-2603 GCA_041487675.1 Binatus sp. (SeqCode) | reverse complement strand
TCCCGGCTGGGTCGCGGTCAATCTCAATCACGACCTGCCGTTTCGATCCGGGCGCTTCGATCTGGTGATGATGCTCGAGGTGATCGAGCATCTCGCCGATATCCCGCACGCACTCGGCGAAATCGCTCGGGTGATGCGCCCCGGCGCGGTCGCGATCGTCACTACGCCCAATCGCCTGAACGTCAGCTCGCGAATCCACCACCTGCTAAGCGGTTACTACAAGGGCCGCCGCGCGCCGTTGTCCTATCGCTACCGGGTCGAGGACGGACGCAATTGGCACGTGATGGGCCTCAACGACTTGCATTGGATCGCATGGGGGGTTGGACTTCGGATGGAAGCGCTCGGACGCAGCAGACGCAAACTACGCTCGAGAATTTTCGCGCCGCTTCTCTACCCGTTCATCGCGGGCTTCTCGTGGATGCTCTACGTTCGCGGCGTCGAAGATCCGGAGCAAGCCCAAATAAATCGCGAGCTGCTGCGTTTCATGACGAGTTCGAGCTTGCTGATGGACGAGAATATCGTAATGCGGTTTCGCAAAGTGGAAGCAGGCGCAATCCCGACAGCGTCCCAAGTCTCGCATAGAAATTGAAAACCTCGGTCATAATTGCGACTCATGCACGGCCCGCGTCGGTCGCGCGACTGATCGCCAGTCTCGCGCCTGGACTCGCATCGGGCACGCGCGAAATCATCGTGGCCGAAAACGGCACGCCGGCGCCGATGCAACTCGCGACCGGACTCACGTTCAGGCATCTGCACGAACCACGGCCCGGAAAATGCCGCATCCAGAATCGCGCGATCGCGCAGGCAGCCGGTGAAATCCTGGTTTTCCTCGACGACGATCTGACCGTGGCGGCCGGCTATCTCGATGCGGTGGAATCGTTCTTCGATATGCATCGCGAGTTCGCCGGCATGAAGGGCAGAATCCTGGCGGAGGAAGATCCTGACGAAAAAGTCGGACCGATGGCGGTGTATCTCGATCTGCCCATCGCCGACGACGGCGATCAGGTAATCGAAGTCCGGGGCGTGCTTGGCGCAAACATGGGGTTCCGCAAAGCGGCTCTGGGACAGGTCGGGCCGTTCGATGAGCGACTCGGGCCGGGCGCCGGCGGACATGAGGAGGAAACCGAAATGTCGGCGCGGCTCCGAAGCGCGGGTTTTCGGATCGGTTACGCGCCAAAGGCGCTGGTATATCACGAAGTCGATCGATCACGTGCGGATCGCGAGCGATTTATCAGAATTGCGCGTGAACGCGGGCGCTGCCGCATGCTGCATGAGAAGCACTCGGCGATGGAAGTGATCAGCAAAAACGCGGTCGCGCTGACGCGGCTGCGCTTCGCGCAATTGATCGGCGCGGGACTGCCGCGAATCGCGCGCGAGGAGCGCAGGCTTGCGATCGCGCGCGGGATGTTCGACGGCCTGGGCGGCGGCCATACCTGAAAATACTTACCTCAGTGATTCGATCAAGGCGTTCAATTCGGTCGCATAGCGCTCCCAAGTGAACTTTTCCGCCACTGCGCGCGCCTCGGCGCCGAGACTTGGAGGAGCGTCGAACAGGGCGCCCAGACGAAGCGCAATCTCTCCGGGATCGTCAGGGTTCTCGACTCGAAACCCGCGCATCGAGGGTGGTATCAACTCGGCGACGCCTGAGAACGCACTGGTCATCACCGGCAAACCGCTGGCCATCGCTTCCATCGCGACGTTGCCGAACGGTTCGAACAGCGAGGGCAATGCCAACGCGTCCGCGGCGTGAAACAACGACTCGACATTGGGCTCGGGACCCGCGAATACCACGCGCGCGCCAACGTTGAGTTCGCAGGCGCGACGCGCAAATTTCCCGGTCGCACGATCACTGCCGACCACCAGCAAGAACGCTCCGCCCGCGACCAGTGGCCATGCTTCAATCAAAAAGCCCAGTCCCTTTCGCGCGAATCCATTGCCCACGAAAATCACCACTCGGGCGCTCGCAGGTATTACGAACTTCTGGCGGATCGATCCGCGTTCGGACCGCCCGATCCCGGCGGGCCGGAACCTGTCGAGATCGACGCCGTTGTAAATCGTGACCGTCTTTTCGGGCGCGAGATCGAATTCCCGGATCAGATCGCCACGCACCAAATTTGACACCGCGACCGTGCGCTTAAGCCCGGAGTGCCGGAAGCCCTGGCGCTCTACGAGCATCTGCACCTGATGGTAGGGGCTCAGCCGCATCGAATATGCGCCAAGCGCGCCCCGCCATTTCCGCGCGGCGCGAAGATAGCTCACGTGAGCGCCACCGCCCGAGCGCATAACGTCCGCGCCGACGCATCGCGCGAAACTCAGCACCAGGTCGTTTCCGGCGCGTCGCGCCGCCGGTGCAGCCGCGTACGCGAACCGCATCAGTGATAGCGCGCGTCCCATCCGGGCCCCTCCGACGCGCTCGATTTTCCAGTCGCCGCCCGCGCCTCGGACCTCATCGGCGAAAATCGTGATCTGATGGCCTGCCGCGCGCAGGCACTCCGCCGTCACGATCAAATCGCGCTCGGTGCCACCGCCGGCGCTATCGAATCGCCGCGTCAGCAGGGCTATTCGCATTGAATCGCGCCTTCGCGCGACAGCGCCGATGACCC
>JBGPNU010000380.1:0-2604 GCA_041487675.1 Binatus sp. (SeqCode) | reverse complement strand
CCGTTCGTTCTGCAGCCCCACTGCGACCAGGACTTCTTCGCATCGCCGCTTGATCTCTTCATCGGCCAGGCCGAAATTGCGCGGACCGAATGCGACTTCTTCTTCAACCGTGGCGGCGAAAATCTGATGGTCGGGATTCTGAAAGACGTACGCGACTTCGCGCGCCGTCTCCGCCGGCCGCATCTCAGCGCGATCCTTGCCGGAAAGCGTCACGCGTCCCGCCGCCGGCCGGAGCAGACCTACGATCTGTTTCGCCAGAGTGGTTTTGCCCGAACCGTTCTGTCCGACGATTGCAAGGAAGTCGCCGGCTTCGACCCGAAGATCGATCGAATCGAGGACTCGCGGTCCCGAATAGCTGAAGCTTACATTTTCGACTTCGACCAGCGCCGCACTGAATGGCGGAATCTCAGATGTCGTCGCAGCTGTCGTCAGATGCTCGGCGTGAGCCGAATCATCGGAGCCTCCAACCGCAGTCGCGAGGCGTGGATAAGCTTCTACGATCGCGCCGTGGGCTTGCTCGACGCTTTCTGCTTGAGCCTCGATTCCGAGTAACTTGAGCGCGCGGCCAAGTCCTGGAGGGCGGACGCCGCACTCCTCGAGCAAGCCGGTGCGCGCGAAGACTGCGCACGGGGAGTCGTTGGCAACTATTTCGCCTTCGCGCAGAATGATAATTCGATCGGCGCCGCGCAGTTCCTCGGACTCGTGCTCGATTACGATCAGGCTCAAGCCCTGGGCGCGCAGCTTTCGGATCAACTCGAAGACTTCCGCCCTGCCCTCGGGATCGAGATCGGTGGTCGGCTCGTCGAGCACGATAAGCCGGGGACGCAGCGCCAGCACCGACGCGATCGCAAGGCGCTGCTTCTCACCGCCCGAAAGCGAGGTTGGATCGCGATGCTCAAATCCGCTGAGCCCGACCGCTTCCAGAGCGGGCGCGATCCGGCGATTCATATCCGCGCGGTCCATGCCGACCTGCTCCATCGCGAAGGCGACTTCATGCGCGACGTTGGTCGAGAACAACTGCGATTCGAAATCCTGGAAGACCATCCCGACCTTGGGCGCGACGTCGCAGACGCGAAGATGCGCGAGCGGCTCGCCTCCGATCAGGATCGCGCCGCGAAATTCGCCATCCTCGAATTCCGGCACGATGCGATTTAGACATTTCGCGAGGGTTGATTTGCCAGCGCCCGACGCGCCCATCACGCCAATCATTTCACCGGCCGATTGTGCAAAGCTCACGCGTCGGAGCGCGGGCTTCGCGGCACCGTGATACGTGAACGTCACCTCATCGACGGTTACCGCATCGGCCACCAGGGCCGCGCCGGTCGCATTTTCGATTTGCGTGTCGGTTTTCACATCAAGAGCAAACCCGCGAACGCCAAGAGCAAAAATGGGCCGACGATTATGGCGACCGGCTTGTCGTATGGCGCGACCATCATCCACGCGGGCAGAAACTTTGGCGCCCAATAGCCAGTCGAGAGCAAGTTTCCAAAAATCCAGGCGCCGCCCTCGCCCGCTATCAGCAGCGCGAAACCCGACGCGCGAATTCCAACCGGCTTCAGTTTCACCTCCGGCATTACGTCGGTATAGAGCATTCGCCCCTTTTGCACGCGCGGATAAACGGCGGCAAGGATGAACGGCGCGAGCACCAGCGCCGACGCCATGTTGTTGAAAATGATCACGTTGCCCAGCATCGCGAAGGGCCTGATCACCAGCACGTTGTCAGCCCATCCAACCAGGTCCGCGCACAGCACGCTCGCGACCAGACACGCGATGACGTATTTGAGAATTCCGAGCGGCGAATGGTTGATCGGACTTTGGCCGCGGCCGATCAGTTCCCAGACTTTGTACGGAATCCATCCGTAGGCAAGGTTGGCGAGGAAGCCGAAGATGTCGCCGGGCGAGACTCCGCCGAAGAAATCGCCAATCATGTTGCCAATCGCGGAACCCCACGCCGCCGCCGGACCGAACAGGAACGAGCAGACGATTGGAATCGCGTTGGCGGGCCTAAGCTCGGTGACGCCGGGAATCAGCGGCACTACTTTGAATGGAACCAGCACCGCGGCGTACAGCGCTGCGGAGATCGCGCACAACACGACCATCCGCGTGTTTCGCCACATCAGGCGCAGCTCGCTCATCGCGACACGCCGAGCGCGAGACGCACGCGCCTCATGGCTGTTATACTGGCGACGCGCGGACTCAAATGATCGACAGTCACATTCATCTCGACGCTGAGCAGTATCCCGACCCTTCGGGCTCAATCAAGCGCGCGCTTCACGCTGGCGTCTCGGCAATGGTGGTGCCGGGGATTGGGCCGGCGTCGAATCGCAAAGTCATGGACCTCGCGCGCAAGTATCCAGGCATCGTTTATCCAGCGATAGGCTTTCATCCCGAGCGGTTCGAACAGACCGATCTCGACGCGGACGCGGTGCTCGATATGATTGCGCGCGAGCGCGACTCGATTTGCGCAATCGGAGAAGTCGGCCTGCCCTGGTATGGCGAACAGTATGGCGAGCGCGCGAAGGACGCCGACGCTAATGGGCGGGCGAAAACGCGGCTCGCACGATTCGCTCGAATCGCGGCGGAGATGGATCTCGCGCTGATCCT
>JBGPNU010000379.1:0-2612 GCA_041487675.1 Binatus sp. (SeqCode) | reverse complement strand
TGGCGCCGTAGCCAATCCGGGTCGCATGATCGAAGGCCGGATCGAGTTCCGCGCGGGTGATTTCGATTCCCGCGGCGCGGTACTGAGCGAGAAACCGGTCGAGCCAATGCGCGGGCCCATCGAGCGTGCCGCCGAAGTCGAACAGCAGTGCATTTATGTTCGCCACGAACGCCCCAGTTTATCAGTCGAGATAGGCAGCCTCTAGCAGGGTGTTGAAAACTCGATGAAGTAACTGCGAATAGTTCTTCATCCCTCAGCCGTTGCCGCGGACGAAAATTCGGGATCTACCCGAATTGTCGTGCGTCCCGAAATTGTCGTGCGTCAGATGATCGATTCGATACGCAAGCTGCGTACCACGAGCGACCCTGCGATCTGGACAAGGCTGATTTCTTCCATTGATGATTCGCTCGCCCTGGATTCGCTATCGCAGCAGGCACTTGGCGCGGAATCGGGCAAGCTCGACGCCGCAGAGCGCGATCGATTCCTCCATCTGATGCGTGAACTGCTCGAAAAACTGGCCTATCCGCACGCGTCCGAGTTCTTTGCCGACCTCGACGTTCAATATGGGCGCGAACGGTCCGAGGACGCGCGTCGAGTCGTACCGACTACGGTAAAGCGATCCGAGGGCGGGAAGGTGTCGATCAACTATGTTCTCCAGCGGACACATGGACAATGGCAGGTCGTCGATATAGGACTCGACGGGCAAAGTCTGGCGCAAAATGTGACCGGCCAAATCCAGGCCGTTCTCAGACAAAGCTCCTACGCGAGCCTGGTTGCGCAGATGAAAGCTCGGCTAACGCAATAACCGAACTCATAATTCGAGCCCGGAGCTAGTAGCCGGGCTACTTTCGCTGGGGTTAAGGCTGTGTTACCTTGACGGCCATTGTACGCGGCTGAACGAAACCGGGTTTTAATAGAACGTTGTTAATAGAGACTGCCCTAATCGCCGCCTCGAATCGCGCGAACAACGCGATTTTCGGCCGTCCGCTCTTAGAGCGGCTGATGATCAATTGCGAACGTGCGGGCGTGAAACGGTTCGTAATCGCGGCGCCACCCGAACAGCACCTGGAACTCGCGCGCGCGATGGGCCGCTTCAAAGATCGTGACACGGTTTCCGTTGAAATTGTCGAATCATTCGCCGAGGTGCTGAGCCGCGGCGACGAGCATCGGGCTTCAATCGACCCGTCCGCGCCGTGCGTGGCCTTTTCGGGAAACCTGGTCTTCGCAAAATCGCATCTGGCGCGGATTTTCGATGCGCACGCGGCCAACCCTGGGTTGTTGCATCGGGCAGAAAGTACCGATCGCGATCGCGGCGGCGAGATCGTAACCGGACCGATCGGTCAGATCCTGAAGAGTGGTGGCATCTCGACCACGCTCGCGCCGATCGCGTCGAGCCTGTTGCCATTCGCGCTTAACGGGCGTCCCGAGGATCGGGAGGAAGCAGAGCTGCGGCTGGCGCAAGCGGTCCGCGAGGAATCCGCGCACAAGGACGCGCCGATGGCGCGCTGGATCGACCGGCGCATATCGTGGCGAATCAGCTACTGGCTCGCGCAGACCTCGATCACGCCGAACATGGTCACGGTCGCGAACACCGCGCTCGGGCTCGGATGCGCCTGGATGTTTGCGGTGCCGAATTACTGGACCCGCCTTTTCGCGGCGATCTTCTTTCTCATCTCGATCACGATCGACGGCGTGGACGGCGAGCTGGCGCGCCTCAAGATGAAGGAGAGCTCCTTCGGCGGAGCGCTGGATATCGTCACCGACAATATCGTTCACGTTGGAATTTTCATCGGCCTGCTGGCGGGATGCTATCGCGCGAGCCAAAGCCCGGCGTACCTGTACCTGATTCCGATTCTGCTCGGCGGATTCGCGATGTGCGGGTATGCCACTTGGCGCGCCTTCAAGTTCAGGGGCGCGCAGGCCGCGGCGTGGCTGGACAAGGTCGATCGATGGAGCGGGCGCGATTTCGCGTACCTGCTCGTGATGTTGGCAGCAGTTAATCGGCTCGAGTGGTTCGCCTGGGGCGCCGCGTTCGGCAGCTACGTCTTCGCGATGGTGCTCATTTGGATCACCGGTCGATCGGGATTGTCGGCTGCTGAGAGCGAGAGCCTGTAGCGGAGGATCGCTGCGGGCGGAGGAAGCATGAACGGTAAGAAGCCGAAACTCCTGTTGGTGCAACCTACGACCGTCCACCTGGACGGCACGCCGCACAAAACCCGCTGGCGGCTGATCATGGGCCTGATGATTCCCCTGATGGCGGGACTGACCCCCGACGATTTCGATGTAACGCTATGCGACGAGCGACTCGAAGAGATCGATTTCGACGGCGGCTGGGATCTGGTCGGGATGACCACCACGATCGGCGCGTCGCTGCGCGCCTATCAGCTCGGCGACGAGTTCCGGCGGCGCGGAATCCCAGTAGTGTTCGGCGGATTCCACGCGACCCTGCAGACCGAAGAGGCGCTACATCATTGCGACGCCGTGGTGCAGGGCGAGGCCGACCTGGTTTGGCCCGGGCTGCTGCAGGATTGGCAGGACGGCAAGCTCAAACAGGTTTACAAGGCCGACAAACTGCACGATCTGAAAAATCTCCCGCGCCCGCGCCATGAGCT
>JBGPNU010000378.1:0-2673 GCA_041487675.1 Binatus sp. (SeqCode) | reverse complement strand
GGCGTTACCGGCGTCAACGTTGAGGATGTTGCCCGTGGACTTCGCGGATCGATCGGACGCAAAAAAATGCACCGCCTCGGCGACATCCCCGGGCGTAACGTTTTGTTTCAGCAGGCTCCGTTCCCGGTAAAAGTTCTCCAACTCCGACGGATCGATCCCGTATGCAAGCGCGCGCTCGGCCCGCCAACTGCTCGACCATATCCGCGAGCCTTGCAACACGGCGTCAGGATTTACGACGTTCACCCGAATTCCGTCGGCGGCAAGCTCCAACGCCATGCATCGCGCCAGGTGAAGCTCGGCCGCTTTGGCGGTGCTGTATGCGGCGGTGCCTGACGATGCGACCAGCGCATTCTTGCTCGCGATGAATACAATCGATCCGCCGATGCCCTGCGTCTTCAGCATCCGTGCCGCTTCACGTCCGACAATGAAATAGCCGGTTGCGAGCACATCCATATTGCGCCGCCATGCCTCAAGAGTGGTTTGCTCAAAGCGGGCCGCTGACGCTATTCCGGCATTGGATACCACGATATCGACGCCGCCAAATTCCCGCGCCGCGAAGGCAAATGCGCGCGCCACGTTCGCCTCGTCGGTAACGTCGCATCGCGTCACCCGGGTCCGATCGTTGCCAAACTTTAGCGCGAGTTCGGCGCCGGTCCGTTCCAAAGCGTCTCCATCAATATCCAACAGACACACGCAGGCGTCGTCGGCCAATAGCCGCGCTGCAATCGCGCCGCCGATGCCGCCGGCGCCGCCGGTTACGATCGCAACTCGTCCCGCGAGCGGCTTGGGCGCCGGTTGTCGGCGCAGCTTGGCCTCCTCCAGTGCCCAATACTCGATGTCGAATGCTTCCTGTTCGGGCAGTCCGAGATACTCATCGACCGCCGACGCGTTTCGCATGACGCGTATCGCGTTGCGGTAGAACTCGGCCGCGATGCGTGCGGTCGCCTTGTCCTTTGCGAAAGTGAACATCCCGACCGATGGCATCAAGATGACCACCGGGTTTGCATCGCGCATCGGTGGAGCGCCGGGTCTGGCGCATCGTTCGTAATAGGCCTGATACTCGCTCCTGTAGCGGGCGATCGTCTCGGCCGCGGTCCTTTTTGCAACGGCCTGATCCGCGGGGATCACGAGCGGGCGAATCTTGGTGCGGATAAAATGGTCGGGGCACGAGGTCCCGAGATCCGCCAGCTCCTCAAACCGCCGGGCGCCCACGAATTCGAGCACTTCCGCATCGTCGGTGAAGTGACCGATTTTGCGTTGCGCGGAAGCGATCTTTTGTTGCGCGGAAGA
The DNA here is from genome assembly GCA_041487675.1 of Binatus sp. (SeqCode). Taxonomy (GTDB): domain Bacteria; phylum Desulfobacterota; class Binatia; order Binatales; family Binataceae; genus Binatus. The sequence goes on along the minus strand of JBGPNU010000378.1, from coordinate 1,383 downwards.
CAGATGCCCGCGAAGAACCGGCATCAATTCCGACGCGACCCGGCGCCGCTCCTCGGCGCGCCGCGATGCGATGCGCTCGCCACCATACGCGGGCACGTTGCGGATACCCTCGGCGAGGAATGCTTCGGCGCGGCGGATCGTATCGATCGTGTTCTGATAGCAGGCCTTGGATGTATCACCCCAGGTGACGAGCCCGTGCCCCGCAAGCACGATTCCCCGAATATGCGGATTGCCGCGAACCGCGTCGCGCAACCGCAAGCCCAGGTCGAAGCCCGGTCTTTGCCATGGCAGCCATCCAAGTTCGCCGCCGAAAACCTCGCGCGTGATCGCTTCACCGTGGCGCGCCGCCGCAATTGCGATAATGGAATCGGGATGGACATGATCGACATGCGCGAATGGTAAGAGCGCATGGAGCGGCGTATCGATGCTGGCGGAGCGTGCGCTGCCGGCGAACGCACAATATTCGAAGTAGGGGACTATCTCATCTTCGGACTCGCGCCCGCGGAAGTGACTTTCCAGCGCGGCCAGTTTGTCCTGATATAGTTTCGCAAAGCCGGACAGATCCATCGAGCCCAAATCGTCGCCGGATCCTTTCACCCACAGAATCGTTACGCGCTCGTTGCTGAGCGGATCGTTGGCCGCAATTTTTGCCGAGGTGTTGCCGCCCCCGAAATTGGTCACACCAAGGTCGGCTCCTAACAAATGGGACCGGTACAAAAGCAGCTCGGGCTCTGAAAGCGCCTTCGCGTCGGCGTCGTTCCATCGGTCGCTTGTCACGCAGGAATCGTAACACGACGGCATGGTAATTCAATTGAGGAAAACCAGTTGATGAAAATAGTGATTGATTATCCAGCCTTCGCGGTTCTACCCTCTCGATGCGCTCCGATGCGGTCTCGAGTAGTGGTGCTCAGTTGAATAATGCGCGTGCGCAAGCTGTCGCCGTCTTCGACGTCGGCAAAAGCAACGTGCGGCTATCTGCCGTGGGCGATCGCGGCGTCGCGATGACTACTCTCGAGCGCCAAAACACTGTCGATAGCGGGCAACCATATCCGCACTTCGACGCGGACGAGCTGTATGCATGGCTGGTAAGCGGACTTGCGACGCTCGCGCGTGACTTCGAAGTTCATTCAGTTGTACCCGTCACTCATGGCGCGTGCGCCGCGCTGGTTGATGACCGGGGACTCGTGCTCCCGATCATGGACTACGAGTTTCGCGGCGTATGCGACGTCGATTCCGACTACGACGCGATTGCCCGCGACTTTGCGCGCACGTTATCGCCCAAACTTCCTGCCGGACTCAACCTCGGCCGACAGCTCTTCTGGCAGCAGCGACGATTTCCGCGGGAATTCAGTCGAGCGACGATCCTGCCGTACCCACAATACT
>JBGPNU010000377.1:0-2706 GCA_041487675.1 Binatus sp. (SeqCode) | reverse complement strand
CCTGCGGAGCGCCTTCTTTGACGCCGTTTTTGATTCGGAAGTCGATCGGATCGATTCCGCACTTGTCCGCGAGTTCATCGATAATCGTTTCCGACGCGAACGCCGCGTTGGTTGCGCCCGGTGCGCGGTAGGCCGCGGTCTTGGGACGATTAACCACCACGTCGTATGCGTCGATTACGAAATTCTCGATCGTGTACGGCGCGATGAGACACATCGCTCCGGCGCCGACTGGCGAGCCTGGGTACGCACCCGCCTCGTACGCCATCCAGATTTCGGCGGCGACCAATTTTCCGTCCTTGGTCGCGCCCATCTTCACTTTGATCTTCGAGCCCGAGGTCGGCCCGGTCGCGCGCAGCACTTCGCTGCGCGACATGACCAGCTTCACCGGTGCGCCAGTCTTTTTGGAGAGCAGCACCGACAGCGGCTCGATATAAATCGTGGTCTTGCCGCCGAAGCCGCCGCCGATTTCGGCGGGCACGACTTTGATTTTTCCAACCGGCATGCCCAGCACCTGCGCACTCAGCATCCGGACGTCGAACGCGCCCTGGGTCGAGCAGTAGATGGTTGCCTGTCCGTCGGAATTGTAGATGCCGACCGCGTTATGCGGCTCGATATATCCCTGGTGGACCATCGCGGTGTTGAACTCGCGCTCGACTACATAGTCGGCGGCCTTGAATCCGGCCGCGACGTCGCCGCGCTTGAACTGGTAGTGCTGCGCGACGTTGGTCGGCTGGTCGCCAGTTTCCGTGTTGCGAAGATCCTTCAGCAGGATAGTCGCGCCGGGCTTCATGGCCGCATCGACGGTCATCACGGGGGGCAGCACTTCGTATTCGACTTCGATGAGCCGCAGCGCTTCCTCGGCGATATGCGGGCTGGTCGCGGCGACTGCGGCGATCGCATGGCCGTCGTAGAGTACCTTGTCGTGAGCGAGGATGTTCATCGAGAGGTACATCGGATTGATCGTCATCTCGCCGGCCTGCTCGAGCTTGTTCTCCGCCTCGGGCAAATCCTTTGACGTGACGATAGCTTTGACGCCGGGGAGCTTGAGCGCCTTGTCGATCTTGATCGACTTGATATTGGCGTGGGCGTGCGGGCTGCGGAGCACTTTGCCGTGCAGCATTCCGGGGAACGTGTAATCGGCGCCGTACTTGGCGCGGCCGGTTACCTTGTCCTCGCCGTCGTGCCGAATCGGGCGGGTGCCGATAACTTTGAAATTTCCGGGCGTGGTTGATGCCGCCATTGGTCAAACCTCTCGGGTATTCTTAACGACCGTTCAAAAAGTTGCGCGCATCGTTTTATCGCGCCGCCACTTTACCTTCACCTTGCGAACGGATCTCGGCGGCCGAGTCGAGGACCGCCTTTACAATTTTGTCATAGCCCGTGCATCGGCACAGATTTCCCGCGAGCGCATAGCGGACTTCGCTTTCCGTCGGTTTCGGATTGCGATCGAGCAGCGACTTCGCAGCCATCAGAAATCCCGGCGTGCAGATGCCGCATTGGAGGCTCGCGTGTTCGAGGAACTTTCGCTGCAGCGAATGCAGGACGCCGCTGGTGGCGAGCCCTTCCACGGTCGCGATAGTTCTGCCCTGCGCCTCGACCCCGAACATCAGGCACGAGCAGACTACGCGGCCGTCCACCAGCACGCTGCATGCGCCGCAGTCGCCGGTAAGGCATCCTTCCTTGGCGCCGGTAAGTTCGACTACATCGCGCAGCGTTTCGAGCAGGCTCTGGCGCGGCTCGCAGAGGAACTCGACCGTTTCACCGTTAATCGTCGCTTCAACCAGTGTCTTTTTGGCCATTGTTATATATGCCGTATTTGATTTTTCGTCTTAGTTCTTTTTCGCGCGCTCGGCCGCGATCGCAATCGCACGGCGCGTGAGCACGCCCGTCACGTGGCGCCGGTACTCCGCGGTGCCGCGCATGTCGTCGATTGGCGAAGTCTGTTCGCTCGCCGCAAGTCCGGCGGCCTCGAGGCTTGCATCGTCGAGTTTTTTCCCAATGAGCGCGTCGGCGGCCTTGCTCGCCAGCAGCGGAGTCGGGGCCACGGCGCCGAGCCCGATTCGCGCCGACTTCACCTTGTCGCCATCGAGGGTAAGCGCCACTCCCACTCCGACCACCGCAATATCCATCTCGTTGCGCGGGATGAAACGCAGATAGGCGTCGCTCGAATGCGGTGGCGGCGGAGCGATCAGAAGCTCAACCAGAAGTTCGTCCGGTTGCAAGACGGTGCGGCCGGGGGAAACGACAAAAGTGTCAACCGGTACTTCGCGCTCGCCCTTGGCGCCGACGATTCGGGCGCGGGCGCCGAGTGCTATCAGGGCCGGCGTAGTGTCGGCGGCCGGCGATCCGTTGCATAGATTGCCGCCCACCGATGCGCGGTTCTGGATTTGCAGCGAACCGATCAGATGCGCCGCCTCAGTCAGGCCGGGGTAATGGCGCCGCATCAGGTCGTTTTCGTAAATCTCGATACATGGCACGGCCGCACCGAGGCGCAATCCCTTCTTCGCGTCGAAAGAGAGCGTGCACAGTTCCTTGATTTTCTTGACATCAACCAGATGCTCGGTACGCCGAACTCCGGCCCGCAACTGGATAATGATGTCGGTGCCGCCGCAGAATGGGCGAGCGTTTTCACCGTGGGTTTTGAGGATGCTGACCGCTTGATCAAGCGTGCTAGGGGCTTCGTAAGTGATCGCGTGCAAGGGTGGG
>JBGPNU010000376.1:0-2738 GCA_041487675.1 Binatus sp. (SeqCode) | reverse complement strand
TCCCGGCTAATGCGCTGACTATGTATGATCGTACATACCCATTCGCGTGGCTGGGTATTCTCGCCGAGGCGCGTCCGTCGTCGGAGGAACTCATTTATGCATACCACGAGCGTGGCTTTGCACTGCATAGTATGCGCTCGCCGAGCATTACCCGGCTGTATTTGCAATGCGCTCCCGACGAGCAGGTTGACAACTGGCCGGATCGGAAAATCTGGGATGAACTTGCGAAGCGGTTCGCGACGGTTGACGGTTGGAAACTCAACCGGGGTCCCGTCCTCCAGAAGGGAATCACCCCGATGCGCAGTTTTGTGGTCGAGCCGATGCAATTCGGCAGTCTCTTTCTGGCCGGCGACGCAGCGCATATCGTGCCGCCGACCGGCGCCAAGGGTCTCAACCTTGCGGTTGCCGACGTTCGCGTTTTGGCGCGCGCGTTGACTGACTACTACGCGACCGGAAGCCGTGAACGGCTCGCCCGGTATTCAGAAACCTGCTTGCGGCGGGTCTGGAAAGTGCAGCGCTTCTCGTGGTGGATGACCTCGATGCTGCATCGATTCAGTGATGAAAATGCATTCGATCAGCGCCGCCAACTCGCGGAACTGGATTATGTAACGAGTTCGCGAGCGGCGGCGCAGAGCCTCGCAGAGAACTACGTCGGCCTGCCAATGGAATGAACCGCCATGAAAACTCCTCCTCTTGAATCTTACGCTCCAGTTCCGCGCGAGCCGGTGCCTGGCAGGCGGTTGATGCGAGCGAGCGCGTGTGAGCGATTTTCGCGACTCGCCATATTCTCCGTCGCCCTTGCGCTGGCCGTTGGGGCTTGGGCCTGTTTGAGCAAACCGGGCATCGGCGTCTCCATGCCCCTGTTGTTTTCGCGCTAACTCCGATTTCGGCATCGCCGACTGCGTCGCCATCCGCGACGCCGCAGCCGACGCCCTCGCAGTGACACATAGTGTGATCAGCCCAGCTTCTTGTTGACGATGAGTTGATCGATACAAAAGCGCTCATCGTATTGCCAGGATCGGCGCGAATCCGCCAAATCAAAACGTGCTCATGGGTCGTAAGACGAGGCGGGCAGCATCAAGGCGAGGATTCCCGCGGCGAGGACAGAAGCCGCCATCACGAGCATTCCGCCGGCAAAGCTGTGACTCGCCTGCTTGAGAGCTCTCTCATTTCTTCGCCCTCTAACCCGCAAGTTCCTTCGCCTTCAAATTGCGCCGCCGAATCATGTCCCAAAGCGAGACATCGGCGTCTCCGCTTCGGTCCTACGATGAATCCGAGCCCTCATGCGACGCGCTTCTGCGATGTGGTTGTGCGACGGCTGTGTGGCTGTCTGAGGCTTTGCTCGTCATCACCAAAGGCACGGACGTTGCGTATCAGGATGGGGGCAATTGCGTTATGGGCGGGGAAGCTCGTGGCGCTTGACCGTAATCCGGCACTCTTTCACGCCGACAAGGGGGATCGCGCCACTCGTGGATCAGGTCATTCGACATGCACTCGCAGGCAAGAGATTTGCCTTGATGGGATTCGAAGCGGTCGAAGCCGCTTCGATCATTTCGGCATTGGGAACCGTCCGCGGTCTCGGTCACGTGGTCGGGGACGCGCCGAATATCCCGGGACTCAATTCGTTCGCTCCATTCGATGCCTGCTTCGTCAATGCATCCGCCGCCGGCGCGGGCGGGCAGCCGGCCCCGATCGAAATGATCGCGCGCAGCCGCAAGCCGGCGATCATCATCGGCACGCTCGAGGACCTGGTGACGCAATTCGCGGCCGTCGCCGGCCTCAACCGCGACCGCGACTTCGTTATCCGCCCGTGCAGGCCCGAGGAATTGTTGCTCAGGGCATACCGCATCCTCAGATTCGCCGAGAGTGCGGCAATTGCGATTCAATCCTCAGCCCGAAACGGCGTCCGCCGCGTAGTGCTCGCCGATGACGACCCCACCACCATCGTTCTGATCTCAACGATCCTGAAGCACTTCCATTTCCAGTGTGAAATCGCGCACGACGGTGCGCAGGCATTTGATATCGCCCGCGAGAAAAAACCCGACTTGGTGCTGCTGGACGTGTCGATGCCGCATATGAATGGGTTCGAAGCTCTGACCGCTCTGCGGGGCGATCCGGCAACCAGGAATACGCCGGTAATCCTGGTCAGCGCGCATCGTGACGAAGCCGATGTGGTTAAGGGCTTCTCGCTCGGCGCCGATGACTACATCACCAAGCCCTTCAACTCGGGCGAACTGATGGCTCGGATCAACCGTGTTCTGCGTGAGTCGGAAGAGCGCCTGAATCTGTAGGAACCAGGCGCTGTTGGGGGAGTGAAGTGAAAAGGGGCAATCTGTGAGCGAAAACAAGCTTTCGAAACCGCTCAGCCCGCGGAAATTGGCTCGCGTCACCAAGCGCGGGAGCGCCGAGGACAAGTTCCGCGCGCTGCTCGAATCGGCCCCGGACGCGATGGTGATCGTGGGCAGGGGCGGTCGCATCACGCTGGTCAATGCACAGACCGAAAAGCTCTTCGGATATGCGCGCGCAGAGTTACTCGGCAAGGCGGTAGAGATGCTGATACCGGCGCGCTTCCGCGACAAGCATCCACAGCATCGCGCCGGATACTTCGCAGACCCCAGGGTGCGTGCGATGGGCTCCGGCCTGGAGCTCTACGGTCTGCGCAAAGATGGCGCCGAATTTCCGATCGAGATCAGTTTGAGCCCGCTCGAAACCGAGCAGGGCACGCTCGTCTCCAGCGC
>JBGPNU010000375.1:0-2744 GCA_041487675.1 Binatus sp. (SeqCode) | reverse complement strand
TCGATCGAAAATCTCGATCCGATGGGCGTGCATACGGGCGATTCGATCACTGTGGCGCCCGCGCAGACGCTGACCGACAAGGAATATCAAATCATGCGCGACGCCGCGCTGCGGATCATCCGGGAAATCGGCGTTGATACGGGCGGATCGAACATCCAGTTCGCGATCGAACCGACCACCGGGCGAATGGTGATAATCGAGATGAATCCGCGCGTGTCGCGAAGTTCGGCGCTCGCGTCGAAGGCAACCGGATTTCCGATTGCGAAGATCGCCGCGCGGCTCGCGGTTGGCTACCGCCTGGATGAGATACCGAACGACATCACGCGGATGACACCGGCCTGCTTCGAGCCGACGATCGACTACGTGGTCACCAAGATTCCGCGCTTCACGTTCGAGAAGTTTCGTGCCGCCGCCGACGAGCTTGGACCGCAGATGAAGTCGGTCGGCGAGGCGATGGCAATCGGAAGGACTTTCAAGGAATCGCTGCAAAAGGCGCTGCGGTCGCTCGAAACAGGTTCTTACGGTCTCGAGAGCGGGCTTTCAGAGCGGACCCGCGGGCGGGCGCTTGCTGAAATCCGCGCACAGGTCGCGGTCCCAAGCAGTCATCGCTTGTACCATCTGGCCGACGCGCTGCGGCTCGGCATCACGGCCGATGAAGTTCATGAGCTGAGCAAGATCGACCGCTGGTTTATCGACGCGGTCGCGGACCTGGTGTCGGTGGAAAAGCGGGTCGCGACGGAGCCTCTCGGCGAAGCGTATTTCCGTGAGTTCAAAGCGATGGGTTTCTCGGATCGGCGAATCGCGGAACTCCGTTCGATCGATGAAGCGACGGCGGCGACCGCCCGGCGCGAAAGCGCGGTCCTGCCAGTCTTCAAATCGGTGGACACTTGCGGCGCGGAATTCGAAGCGTTCACTCCGTACCTGTACTCGACCTACGAAGGGGAGGACGAAGCGCCGCCGACCACGCGGAAAAAAGTGATCATCCTGGGCGGCGGTCCGAACCGGATCGGGCAGGGGATCGAGTTCGACTATTGCTGCGTGCACGCGAGTCTCGCGCTCAAGGAGGCGGGATTCGAGACGATTATGGTGAACTGCAATCCCGAGACTGTCTCGACCGATTACGACATCTCGGATCGTCTCTACTTCGAGCCGCTGACGTTCGAAGACGTGATCGCGATCGTAGAGCGCGAAAAACCGTTGGGTGTAATCGTGCAGTTCGGCGGACAGACTCCTCTGAAGCTGGCGCTGCCGCTGGCGCGCGCGGGAGTTTCCATTCTGGGAACCAGTCCGGACGCGATCGATCGGGCCGAGGATCGGGAGCGGTTCAATGCGATGGTCTCGCACCTCGGCCTCAAGCAGCCCGATGGAGTCCTGGCGCGCGGTCTCGAGCAGGCGATCGCGGGCGCCGCGAAAGTAGGATACCCGGTGCTGATCCGGCCTTCGTATGTGCTGGGGGGCCGCGCGATGGAAGTTATCCCAAATGAAGAAGAACTACGGCGATACGTCATGCAGGCTCTGCAAGCCTCCGAGCGTCATCCACTGCTGATCGATCGCTATCTGCAAGGCGCGATCGAAGTGGACGTGGACGCGATTTCCGACGGCGAAGTCGTGGTGGTCGGCGGAATCATGGAGCACGTCGAACACGCCGGGATCCATTCCGGCGACAGCGCATGCGCGTTGCCGCCGACTACGCTGAGTCCGGCGCTGCAGCAGCAGTTGATCGCCGAGACCAAACTGCTGGCGCATGAACTCGGCGTGATCGGACTGATCAATATTCAGTACGCAATTTTCGGCGGTGAAGTCTTCATCCTGGAGGTCAATCCGCGCGCGTCACGCACCATCCCGTTCGTCAGCAAGGCAATCGGCGTTCCACTGGCAAAATACGCGGCGCTGGTGATGGTCGGAACGAAGCTCAGCGAGATTGGATTCACCACTGAGCGCGTGCCGTCGCACGTCGCGGTCAAGGAGTCGGTGTTTCCGTTTGGAAGATTCCCGGGGGTCGATACGATTTTAGGCCCGGAAATGAAATCGACCGGCGAGGTGATGGGTATCGACACCAGCTTCGCGATGGCGTTTGCGAAGGCGGAACTGGCGGCGTCGTCGAATCTGCCCGATGCGGGGTTGGTTTTTATCAGCGTCCGCGACGAGGACAAGACTCATCTCGAACCGATCGCACGAGGGCTGGTTGCTATGGGGTTCGATCTGATCGCGACAGCGGGAACCTCGCGTTACATCCGAAAGCTCGGTCTTGAGTGCGAGCGCGTGAACAAGGTGCTCGAAGGCAGCCCGCATATAGTGGACGCGATGAAGCAGGGCCGGGTTGCCATGGTGATCAACACGCCCGACGCGAGCGGGACGAAAGATTCATTCTCGATTCGGCGTACCGCGCTCGAACTTCGTCTGCCGTACTTCACCACGATGGCGGGTGCGAACGCGGCGGTTCAGGGAATCGAGGCCCTGAAAACTCATCCGTTCGAGGTGCGCGCGCTGCAGGACTACCATCGCGGCTAGCGCGCGTCGCGTCGGAGACGATGGGCAAAGACGAGCGCGGCGCGAAACCGCTTCAAATCGCAAGTCCGGTAGCCGGGTTCCCGGGAATCGGACCGAAGCGCGCGGCGGCTCTGGAAGCGCGCGGGATCGTTACGGCTGGCGATCTGATCTTCCATCTCCCTGCTCGATACCAGGATTGGCGCGAACGCACGCCGTCCAAAGATCTGCGGGCCGGAGTCATGGCAGTGGTCGAG
>JBGPNU010000374.1:0-2754 GCA_041487675.1 Binatus sp. (SeqCode) | reverse complement strand
GCCGATGAAAACGCGATCGATCCTGATGTCTTCGATTCGGGTGCCCGGCGCCAGCGCCATGTAATCGAGCGCGCGCTCGACCGTGTCCCGCTGCGCGGAGTCGGCAATTCCATTGGGATTGGGCACTATTCCCCGAACGTCGGTGACCATCCCGGGATTGGTGCCCCAGGTCACCTGCGGCGCGAATGAGGCGGCGTCGAAGGTGACGCATCGGTCGAATTTCGCGGCGTCATCGCTGCGGCATTCGAGCCATCGCGCGGCGAGTTTCTCGAAGTCGTCGCCGGCTGGAACGTAGCGGCGCCCGCGCAGATACTCGACGGTGGTTTTATCCGCGGCAACCATCCCGGCGCGCGCGCCGGCTTCGATCGACATGTTGCAAACCGTCATCCGCTCTTCCATCGAGAGCGCCTCGACCGCCGAGCCGCGGTATTCGATCACGTGGCCGGTCGCGCCGTTGGTCGTTATTCTGCCGATGATGCCGAGGATCAGATCTTTCGCTCCGACACCCAGCCCAGGTTTTCCATCGATGCGAATTTCAAAAGTCCGAGGACGTTCTTCCCAAAGGCACTGAGTCGCCAGCACGTGCTCGACCTCGCTGGTCCCGATTCCAAACGCGAGCGCACCGAATGCGCCATGAGTTGCGGTGTGGCTGTCGCCGCACACGATCGTCATCCCCGGTTGGGTAAGTCCGAGTTCGGGACCGATCACGTGGATGATTCCCTGTTCGCGCGAGCCGAGATCGTAGAGCTTCACGCCGAAGTCTTCGCAGTTGCGCCGGAGCGTCTCGACCTGCAGTTTCGAGTCGGGATCGGCGATCGGCAGGCTCCGATCGGTAGTCGGGACGTTGTGGTCCATGGTCGCGAAGGTGCGATGCGGCGCGCGGATCTTTCGCGCGGAATCACGCAGTCCCGCGAACGCCTGCGGCGAAGTGACCTCGTGGATCAGGTGAAGGTCGATGTAGAGCAGGGACGGATGATGCGGTTCTTCGTGGACCACATGCTCTTCCCAGATTTTTTCGAATAAAGTTTTTGCGGCCATCGGGCTTTCAACTCCCGCCGCATCGGATCTGAATCCGGCGGCGTCATGATTTGCAATTAGTAAAATAGGCGGTGAATTAGAAACCTCCGTTCACGAGACCGCGACCCCTCGGCGCGCAGTCTTCGCGCGGGAATAACGCTCGATCCGATCGGACAGCGTAGCCGCGAACTTGCTGAATGCGGCCAGTTCGCCCTGCGAAAATCGCGTCCAGATGGCCTCGATCGCCTTCTCTCGTGCGGCGCGCAGCTCGCTTAAGGTTCGATTTCCCCTGGCGGTCAACTTGTAGTGCCGGTTCCTGCGGTCGGCGCGCCCTATCGCGGCGGAAACCAGTCCGGTATCAAGGAGTTGGCGCAATATTTTCGAGACCGCGGCGGCTGAGCTGTCGCGGCTGCGCGCGAACATGGACGGAATAAAATGCCGGGTCGAAATTTCCTCGAGCACGCGCCACTGTTCGATGGTGATACCGGCGTCGCGGGCCAGCACCTCGCGGCGGCGCTCGAAGATTTCGGCCAGCGCGGTCATCGCTTCGATCGCGCGGAAGATCGGGTCGCGGCGCCCACTTGCTTGCATCGGGCCAATTGCTTGCATCGGGAAAGATATTAACTATAGTTAAGCAATCTTTGCAAGAGGACAAAAGGTGTCATGTCGCAATTCTTCGACCAGCTAACTCCGGAATTGACGAAATTCATCCGGGCGCAACCGGTCTTTTTCGTCGCGACCGCGGCGCCCGAAGGCCGCATCAACCTGTCGCCGAAAGGCATGGATACCGTGCGGGTGCTGGATGAAAAGCGGGTCGCCTACCTGGATCTGACCGGCAGCGGCAACGAAACCGCCGCCCATCTTCTTCGCGATGGCAGGATCACGATAATGTTCTGCTCCTTCGACAAAAACGCGGAGATCGCGCGCATCTACGGACGCGGCGCCGTAATTCGTCCGACAGACGCGCGCTGGCCGGAACTGATCGCGCACTTCCCGAAGCTTCCCGGAGTGCGGCAGATAATGGAGATCCGCGTGGAATCGGCAATGACTTCATGTGGCTACGGCGTACCGCGGATGAGCGAGATGACCGAACGCGACACGCTCGAAAAATACTGGACCAAACGCGGAGAGGAAAAGAAGGAGCAGTACCAGCAGACTCACAACCGGCGGAGTATCGACGGCCTGCCAACGGGAATGGCCGAAGCCACGACTCCGTCATCTGAAACCTCATCGCGAACTCGCAGTTGAAGCAAGCGCCATATCATTTGATTCGGCGCGTCGGCGCGGCTTTTTCGGCACGGGCGAGACCGCGGGTGACTGCATCTTCACCAAACTTCTTGGCGACGCTGTCGAGCGCGCGATTCAGGCGGTCGCGTTTGCGGTCGTCGGCGGGGGCGGAATCGAACAATCCAAGTTGTGCGTCGTTTGCGCGCTCGAGCTGATGCACCTGCACTCCGGCGAGGCGAATTTTTTCTCGTTCGCGAATCCGTGACAACAATTGGGTTGCCACCCGCGAAATTTCCGGGCCGTCATTGGTCGGCCGGTCGAGCGAGAAGCTGCGCGTGATCAGCGGATAGCGCCCGCCGCCGAGCGGACGCGCGATTTTGACCTTCAGCGTCACGGTGCGCGCGCGAACTCCGTCGGCGCGAAGACGGCGCGCGAGCGCGTCGCCGTGAGCAATCAGCGTGCGCCGCAAGTCTTCCGAATCGAGCGCAAGATCGTGCGCGAAAGTATTTT
>JBGPNU010000373.1:0-2761 GCA_041487675.1 Binatus sp. (SeqCode) | reverse complement strand
TGACTACTGTACCAACGGCAAAATAGTGCGACTGCACAGCAACGCCAAACTGTCCGCTCTCCGGATCGCGCGCAACGATTGAGTAGGTATGCACGAGCGGCGCTCCGGACCCACCCGCCCGGCGCCAGATATTTTCTCGATCGTTCGTCTTCATCGCGGCCTCTCTACCCTGAATATTGTTCCCCTTCCCACATGGGAAGGGGTTAGGGGTTAGGTGATTTACGATTGTGATACGCTTCGATCCAATTCGCCAACGTCTCTTCACGACGAAGATCCTGCGATGCCCCTATTCTCGAACGACCGCGCAATTAAAGAATTCAAGGCGTGGGCGTCCGACCACGCGATCCGGCTTGATCGTCCGCTCCAATCCGACAGCAATCTCGCACGCCTTGCCGCGCTCGACACCGCAATCGCAAACAAGCGAATCGTCTATCTCGGCGAGCCGGACCATTTCATCCATGAGAAATACGACTATCGATTGCTGATGCTCCGCTACTTGATCTCGCGCGGATGGAACCACATCGGCGAAGAGATGGGCATCGTGGACGGTTACCGGATAGACCGGTTCCTGGCGACCGGCGATTCGAGCCATCTCGATCGCGCACCTATATATGGATACAAGGGCGGGCAGCGGATCGATCGCGACGATTCGGCGACCGGATTGCTGAAGGATTCTTTCACCGCGTTTCCCCTCGCTGAGTTCGCCGCTGAGCAGAAGTCTTTCGCACAAAAATTGCGCGGTATCGCAACCGCGCCTCCAGACCCCGCGCGCGAAATCAGTTTCTTCGGTTTCGATATCGACGCGCTTCCCGGTGCGGGCTACGAAGATCTTGCCGAGATACTCGCACCGGCGGCTGACAACGACTCCGTGCGCAGGATTATTGCCACCCTCGCGCGCGTGCCTGGTGAGTCGCTCGCCGATGAAATCGCACGCCTCGACATCGCGATCCAATTGATCGATGCGGAACCCGCCACGATGTCGCGGCTTATCGGTTCTGCGCACGCTGCCACTGTCGCCAGATTCGCACGCGCACTCCGCGACAGTTTCCATTACACGCAATCCGCCTACCCGGCGTCCGACTGGCGATCGCTCAACGTCGCGATGGCGCTGCGCGAGGAAACGATGCATCGAAACGTCGCCAGATTCGCCGAGACTGGACCTGAAACCAAAACCGTCCTGATGAGTCACAACCTGCATCTCGCAAAGGACTTTGACCGTATCAAGGGAAACTTCGGCGCGGGACCGGGCGGTGGCCGAGTCACCGCGATTGGAACGTTCGTCCACCGGATGATAGTCGGACAGGTCTATTCGGTCTGGATGCTGTGTAACCGCGGACGCGATCGCCAGCCCTTTTCGTTCTGCACCTGCGAGATCAAGCCGGTCGCGGGATCGCTGAATTCCATCTTGAGCGAAATCGGTTCAGCTTTTATCCTGCCGCTGAGCACTGACTCGCCGATCCCCGGTCTGCTCGATTCTAAAATGCTGATCCAGATGGACGGGCAACCCGGCGTTCGCGCCGCGATAGCGGATCAAGCAGACGCGATCTTTTTTGTCGATGAGGTCAGTCCGCTTCGCGCGTCCCCTTCCCTCGAGGGAAGGGCTTAGGTAATCGTTCGGCCAGTCTTATTTTGCAACTAAGGTTGCCTCCCGCACACCCGATGGCTTATAACCGCAAATGATGGCGTCTGCACATTCAACGCTCGCTACAGACGTGCGCGAACGCGCGTCAATCCGCGAGATTCTCGAACGTGCACTCGCTGGTGCGCGCCTTAGCAACGCAGACGCGATCGCACTCGTCGAATGTCCCGACGCCGACCTCGACGCGATGCTCTCCGCCGCCGCGGAACTCCGCGACCGGGGCCATCTGCGCCACGACGTCACCTACTCGCGAAAGGTCTTTCTGCCGGTCACAAATCTTTGCCGCGATCGATGCACCTACTGCACATTCCGCAAGGATCCAGGCGACCCGGGCGCGTGGACGATGATGCCTGACGAGATTGCCGAATGGTCGCGGCGCGGCGCCCAGCTCGGCTGCAAAGAGGCGCTGATGTGCCTCGGCGACAAGCCCGAAGTCGCATTCAAAACATATCGCGAGACGCTGGAGACGCTCGGCGTGCGCACCACGATCGAGTATGTCGGCCGCGCATGCGAAATAGCGCTCGCCGAGGGACTGCTGCCGCATACTAACGCGGGTTTGATGACGGCGGACGAAATGCGAACGCTGAGACCGCTCAACGCAAGCGTGGGCCTGATGCTCGAGAACATCTCACCGCGTCTGCGCGGCCGTGGCGGAGTCCATCAAGCGGCGCCGGACAAGGACCCAGCGCTCCGTATTAAGATGATAGATGACGCGGGCGCGCTCCGGATCCCGTTCACAACTGGAATCTTGATCGGAATCGGCGAGACCTTGGCCGAGCGTGCGCTCAGTCTTACCGCGATTCGCGATAGCCATGATCGCTACGGTCATATCCAGGAAGTCATCATTCAGAATTTCCGCGCGAAGCCTGAAATTGCGATGGCCGATGCGCCCGAGCCGGACGCGTACGATATGGCGCGCGCGATCGCCACCGCGCGCCTGGTACTGGGCCCATCGATGAACGTGCAAGCGCCACCAAACTTGTCGCCCCGTCAGATCGAGTTGTTCCTGAAAGCGGGAATCAACGACTGGGGCGGGATTTCGCCGCTCAGCAAGGACTATGTGAATCCCGAGGCGCCGTGGCCGCATCTGGAGAGGCTCGGCGAGCGATGTGCGCGGGCGGG
>JBGPNU010000372.1:0-2809 GCA_041487675.1 Binatus sp. (SeqCode) | reverse complement strand
GCCGCGCACGGCGGCGACGCGAAGGATTCGTTTACGGTGATCGCTCCGTCGCTGCCCGGCTACGGCTTTTCGGATCGTCCGCGCGCACGCGCGATGAATATCCAGGCGATGGCCGAGATATTTCACAAGCTGATGACCGAGACGCTCGGCTACGATCGCTACGCGGTCCAGGGCGGCGATTGGGGCGCCGCGATAACGTCGCGGATCGGCGAGACTCACGCCGGCAGTGTGCACGGCATTCACCTCAATATGATCGCGATCGGCCCGGCCGAAGGCCGCAGCGCCCCCGAGCTCACGCCCGAAGAGAAGGTCTTTCTCGGCGACCTGGAAAAGTTTCGCACCGCCGAGACCGGCTATCAGTGGATTCAAGGGACCAAGCCGCAGACCCTCGCCTACGGTCTGAACGATTCGCCGGCGGGACTGGCAGCGTGGATCGTCGAGAAGTTCCGCACCTGGAGCGATTGTCACGGCGACGTCGAGAAGAGCTTCAGCAAAGATCAGTTGCTGACCAACGTGACGATTTACTGGGTGACGGATACGATCAATTCTTCGACCCGGCTCTACTACGAAGCGCGCCATCATCCGTGGCGGCTGAAGCCCGGTACCCGAATCGAGGCGCCCACCGCGGTCGCGCTGTTCCCCGCCGAGTTGGTGCGTCCGCCGCGGCATTGGGCCGAGCGTGCGTACAACATCAAGCGCTGGACGGTGATGCCCAAGGGTGGGCATTTCGCGGCGATGGAAGAGCCGCAACTGCTCGCGGGCGACATCCGCGAGTTTTTCCGGGAGCTCGATTGAGAAAGAGCTGGAGCAGCTAGCTGTTCGAGGCCGCGGCGGGTGCGTCGAACTTGACGAGATCGACGTAGAGCGTTTCGATCTCGCGGCCGAGCCGCTCATAGCGCGCGATCAAATCGTCGGCGTCTTTCCGGGCGAGATAGAAGTTGGGATCGTTCATCTCGGCGGAGAGCGCGGCGCGTTCGGTTTCCTTCTGCTCGATCTGCTCTTCGATCTGCTGGCGCTGGCGCGCTACCCGCTCTCGCTTGCGCATCGCGTCGCGATCGTCGCCCGGTGTCTCGACGTTCCTGGATCTTCCGGTCTTCGGCCTGTCCACATTCTTCGGATGAGTCACCTGACCGTTGGTGCCGCGCAGTTCGCGCGCGTGCGAGGGGGCGGCCGCGGAATGGTCCGGCTTTGACACCGCGCCGTCATCAGCTTCCATCGCGGCTTTCTTGGCGAGGTAATCGTCGTAGTTGCCCAGATAACGAATTGCCTGGCCCTGTCCGACCTCGAGCACCTCGTTCACGAGCTCATTCAGGATGAAACGATCGTGGCTCACGATGATCACGGTGCCGGGAAAACGCCGAAGCGCGTCGAGCAGGGTGTCCTTGGCCACGATATCGAGGTTGTTGGTCGGCTCGTCGAGCAGCAGGCAGTTGCTCGGCCGCGCGAGCACCTTGGCCAGCGCCAGGCGCGCGCGCTCCCCGCCCGAGAGCACGATGACGCGCTTGTACACGTCGTCGCCGGAGAACAGCATCGCACCCAGAAGCGAGCGGATCTCCGCCATGGTGCGGCCTTCGGCGCTGTCGCTCAGTTCGTCGAGCACGGTTTTTTCATAGTGGAGCGACTCGGCGAGATTCTGCGCAAAGTATCCCGCCTGCACGCTCGCACCGGCGATTCGCTCGCCGCCGGTCATCGCTTCGACGCCCGCGAGCAGCTTCATCATGGTGGATTTTCCCGATCCGTTCGGACCCACCAGCGCGATTCGCGCGCCGCGCTCGATCGTCAGATCGACGCCGTCGTAAACCGTGAGAGTGCCGTACTTTTTGACCGCGCCCTTAAGTTCGAAAACCCGGCGCGTGCTGCGCTCGCAGCGCGGAAACGAAATCGCGGGCGCCTTCTGCGAGCCTTCCGGCGGCTCGAGCCGTTCCACCTTTTCCAGTTGCTTGATGCGGCTTTGCACCAGCCGCGCCTTGCTCGCCTGGTAGCGGAAGCGGCTGATGAAACTCTCGATGTGCTCGATCTCGAGGCGCTGCCTCTCGAACGCCGCCATCTCGAGCGCGAAGCGTTCCTCGCGGGCGACCAGGTACCGCGAATAACCGCCGACATATTCGGTCAGTCGTCCGCGCGAGACTTCGACCGTGCGGGTGGTGACCCGATCCAGGAAGTAGCGATCGTGCGAGACCAAAATGATCCCGCCCTGGTATGCGCACAGAAAATCCTCGAGCCAGTTTCGCGCCTCGATATCGAGATGATTGGTCGGCTCGTCGAGCATCATGAACTCGGGCGCGTCGAGGAGCAGCTTCGCGAGCGCGATTCGCATCCGGATTCCGCCCGAGAACTCGGCGACGTCGCGTCCGAGGTCCGCCTCGGTAAAGCCCAGCCCGAATAGCACCGAAGTGGCGCGGCTCTCGGCGCTGTAAAAGTCGTGATGCTCCAACTCGGTCAGCACTTCGCCGAGTTCTTCGAGTGCGGAGTCGTGCGCCGGCCCGGAATGTTCATGGGCCAGTATCTGCTCGACTTCCTTGCGCCGGAGATCGAGCGCTTGCATCCGTTCGAGCGCCGCCAGCGTCTCGCGCAGCACCGGCCGCCCGCCCATCTCGGGAGCGTCCTGCGCGAGATATCCGACCCGGCTCCGCTGCGGACGGGTGATTCGGCCCGAATCGAGCGGGACCGCTTCGGCCACCATCTTCAGCAGCGTCGATTTGCCCGCGCCGTTGAGGCCGACCAGCCCGATCCGTCCGTCGTCGGCCATCGACCAGCTGACGCCGTCGAGAATCTTGCGGCCCCCGTAGGACTTGGAGAGGTTGTCGAG
>JBGPNU010000371.1:0-2835 GCA_041487675.1 Binatus sp. (SeqCode) | reverse complement strand
CATGATCGAAAAAGTGTACGACCAGGTCGATCCACGCGATCATCCCACACGCGTTCTCGCGGACGTTCTGGGCGTCTGAGGCTAGGCGTTCCCGGGCGGCACAATAGTGTCGCACGCTGACTGCTCGACGGCATCGCAGTGCCGGATCAGCGGCCGACCGTGGCCAGATGCGCAGTTGTGCCTATTACAGACAGCCGTTCAATGAGTGTCTCGTTTCGGGGACGATGGCCCATCACTTGCTCTCACTACCGAGTGTCGGCCGCAGTTCGCGGGCCGAAGAAGAGAGTACTGTGCAGCACTCCGACACACACTCGACCATCGCCAATCATTTCGGGTCAGGAGCGACGACTAGCGAAGACGCCGCAAATGAGAACGAGAATGAGAATGAGATGATCAGCTTCGATCGTCTCGCGCTCGGTTCGGAGTGGCTCGGCGGGATGGTCGTGCGGTCGGCGCAGGTGCGCAAAGTACTCAAGACTGTGTCGCGTCTCAGTCCGTACAAGGCGACCGTGCTGATTTCGGGGGAATCCGGAACCGGCAAGGAATTAGTTGCGCGCGCGCTGCATGCGCTCGGTCCGGTGCCGGGCGGACCGTTCGTGACCTTCAATTGCTCCAACCTGGTCGAGTCGCTGGCCGAGTCGCAGTTGTTCGGCCACGTCCGCGGCGCATTCACCGACGCTCGCGAAGAGTCGCAGGGTTATTTCAGGTCGGCGAGCGGGGGCACGTTGTTTCTTGACGAGATCGCGGAATTGCCGCTTAAACTCCAACCCAAGCTGCTGCGCGCGGTCGAGACCCACGAGGTGCAGCCGGTCGGATCGTCGCATAGCTATAAAGTAGATATCCGGCTGGTGGCGGCGACCAATCGCGATCTCCGCGCGATGGTTAAGGCGGGACAGTTTCGCGACGATCTTTACTACCGGATGAACACTGCGGCGATCTTCATCCCGCCGCTGCGCGAGCGCCGCGAGGCGATACCCTCCTTCATCGGTTACTTCATCCAGCATTACAATCGCCTGTTCGGCAAAGACGTCGCGGAAATTTCACGGCGCGCGGTCGAAGTGCTGTGCGCTTACCAGTGGCCGGGTAACGTCCGTGAGCTCGCGCATGCGATCGAGAGCGCGGTTATTCTGAGCGAGAACGACAATATCGGCATCGCCGATCTTCCCGAGCAGATTGTTGACGGAAGCGGCGCGGAGCTGCTCTACGCGCAAGACGGATCGTCCGGCAACGGCCATGCGAGCGAGCGCGCCGCGCAGCGCTCGTCCGCGCTAACCCTCGGCGACCAGCCGCCCGAATTCCTGCTCGATGACGTGATCAAGAAGACTCTGGTGCGCTCGCTCGAAGAGACCGAGGGTAATCGCCGCCGCGCGGCCGACCTGCTCGGCGTGTCGCGCTCGACGCTCTACCGGATGCTGACCCGGTACGGACTCGCCGAGAATCCGCGTCGCATCTCCGGCGAGCACACCGTCTGACGCCACGCGTCTATTCGTCGCCGCTGCGCGATCTCTATCCCCCTGCGGTGGAAAATCGCGCGCAGTTCGATAAGAATCCCGTACCGATGAGGGCGCACATAAGACTGATTGCCGCGATGGCCGCGATTGCGACGAGCGTTGCCAGGCCTGACCCACTGATTGCGGGTTCCCCACCTCCGGAGCTCGTGAAGCTGGAGCGGCAGGTATCGCTGGAACTCGCGCATGCGCGCGATAGCGGTCCAATCGACGACAGTAAGCGCAAGCAGCTCTTCAACGCGCGGCAGCTCGAGCAAAAGGGCGAGGACGCAATCAAATCCGGCGATTACAGATCCGCCGAGGATAGCCTGCTGCAGGCGCGCGTGATCCTGCGCCAACTTGTCGACTGACCGCCGCACATCCGGCGCGAGTCGGGGCGCATTCATCGCGGATGCGCGTTCTGGTAAGTTCTAACTACGACTCGCCGATGAATGGTCCCGATCAAATCTGGTCCGAGGCTTTGCGCACGCTCGAGCGCGGGCAGCGGTTCGCACTCGCGACGGTGGTAAACGTTCGCGGCTCGACGCCGCGCGAGGTCGGCGCGAAGATGATCGTCCGCGAAGACGGGCAGTTTGGCACCATCGGCGGCGGATGCGGCGAGGCGGAGGTTTTCCGAAAAGCTCGAGTATTACTTGAAGAAGGCGGCGCGTCGCGTTTGGCCGAGGTCGATCTGACCGGCGACTTCGATCAGCGCGAAATCGGCACCTGCGGCGGAATCATGGATGTGTTCGTCGATTTATGGTCGCCCGCGCGAGATCTCGCCGTCGCGCGCCAATTGGCGGACGCCGCGGGCCGGAGCGCGCCGGCCGCGCTGCTGACGATTGTCGATCCAGGTTCGTGGGCCGAAATGCCGGCCGGAGCGCGCGCCTTCATCGATCCCAAAGACGGCGGTGCGGCGGGCGCCGCACCACTCGATCTGCCCGCACTGGCGCTCGCGCAAATTGTCGCGCGGACCGCCGACGCGATTCCGGCGCTGCTCGAAGTCGATGGCAGTGGGGCGCTGAAACCAATCACGCATCTCGAAGTGAGCGGCGGTGCGCGCCTGTTCGTCGATCCGATCGTCGGTGCGCAGCGCCTGATAATCGTCGGCGCGGGACATATCGCGGTGCCGCTGAGCGCGCTCGGCGCGATGCTCGGGTTTCACGTGACGGTGATCGACGATCGCGCATCGTTCGCGAATCGGGAGCGGTTCCCCGCAGCCGACGAGATAATCGTGAAGCCGTTCAAGGCGGCGATCGAATCGCTCGCCCTCGACGGTCACTGCTACCTGGTTTCCGTCACCCGCGGCCACGCGTTCGATGAAGAAGCGGTGCGTGCGGCGCTGATG
>JBGPNU010000370.1:0-2840 GCA_041487675.1 Binatus sp. (SeqCode) | reverse complement strand
TCTTCGATAATCTCGAGAACTACCTTGCGGTTGGTGCGTGAGGCGACCGCATTGAGAATCGTGCGGATCGACTTCGCAGTCCGCCCCTGTTTGCCAATCACCCGTCCGAGGTCCTCTTTCGCCACCCGCAGTTCAAGCACCGAGGCGGTGTCGCCCTGCGTCTCCTTCACTTCCACCGCGTCAGGGTTGTTCACCAATTGTTGTGCGAGGAACTGAACGAGCTCCTTCATGGGATGCCTCCGATGCAGCGGATCGCATCAGGCGGAGACCGTTGCGGCTTCGGCCCGTTTGATAAGCTTTCTTACCGTGTCGCTGGGCTTAGCGCCAGCCTTGATCCAGCGGTCGGCGGCGGCGCTTTTTATGGTTACCCGCGGCGGATCGAACGCCGGGTCGTAGGTGCCGACCTGCTCGACGAAGCGTCCGTCACGGGGCGAGCGCGAGTCGGCCACCACGATCCGGTAGAAGGGTTTTTTTCGGCTGCCATGACGGCGCAATCGGATTACAAGTGCCATGCGATTCTCCTGTTACCTATTCTAGCTGCCGAGACCCAGTCCACGCATCATCATTTTCCCCGCGCCCATGCGGGTGATTTTCTTCATCATTTTGCGGGTCTGCTCGAACTGTTTGAGAAAGCGGTTCACGTCCTGGACCGAGGTCCCGCTGCCGGTGGCGATTCGCGCGCGCCGGCGTCCATTTATGACCAGATGATTGTCGCGCTCCTGAAACGTCATCGAATCGATAATCGCCTGGATACGCGAGAGCTCGCGCTTCGCCTCTTCGGAGTCCGCCGCGCCCGCCACTTTCTTGAGCCCGGGGATCATCCCGATCAAGTCGCCGAGCGAGCCCATTTTCTTAATCGCCTTGATTTGCTCGGCAAAGTCCTTGATCGTGAATTCGTTTTTCTTGAACTTGCGCTCGAGCTCCTTGGCTTTGGCCTGGTCGTAGTTCTGCTGCGTCTTCTCAATAAGCGTCAGCACGTCGCCCATGCCTAAGATTCGCGACGTCAGCCGGTCCGGATGGAAGACCTCGAACGCGTCGAGCTTCTCGCCGGTGGCCGCGAACAGAATCGGCGCTCCGGTGATCGTACGGATCGAGAGCGCTGCGCCGCCGCGCGCGTCGGAATCGAGCTTGGTCAGGATCACGCCCGAGATGTTCAGGCGCTCATGGAAGCCCGCCGCCACATTTGCAGCTTCCTGACCGGTCATCGCGTCGGCGACGAAAATGATGTGATGCGGGTTGAGCGCAGCCTTAAGCCGCGCCAACTCGTCCATCAACTCTTCATCGATTTGCAGACGCCCGGCAGTGTCGATCAGCAGCGCGTCGTGCCCCCCGGTCTCGGCGCGGGCCATCGCATTCGATGCGATCTCGATTGGATCCTGGTCCTCGCGGCTTTCAACCACCGCGACCTCCGCCTGTCTCCCGAGCACGCGCAACTGTTCCATCGCGGCCGGACGATATACGTCGGTCGAGGCGAGAATCGGATGGCGCTTGCGCTCGGATTTCAGCCATCGCGCGAGCTTCGCGACCGAAGTCGTCTTGCCCGAACCCTGCAGGCCGACGACCATGATTTTGACCGGCGGCTTAACCTTCAGATCGAGTTCGCGCGCCGACCCGCCCATCGCGTTTTGCAGCTCGGTCGCGACGAACCTGATCAGATGCTGCTCGGGCGTGAGCGAACGGAGCACGTCCTGGCCAAGCGCTTTGCTCCGAACGTGCTCGACGAAATCGCGGACGACCTTGATATTGACGTCGGCTTCGAGCAGCGCGAGGCGGACTTCGCGGAGCGCATCTTCGATGTTGCGCTCGGTGATTCGGCCCTGGCCCTTGAGCTTTTTGAAGACGCCTTCGAGGCGATCGCTGAGCGTATCAAACATAAATCAGAAGTTGGTTATGACAGGTCGGGATGACGGGCTCCGCCCGGTGGAATCTCAATCGGGTAGTCTAGCAAACCGTCAACGCTAGGGCACACCCGCCCGCCTGTCAATGCGGGCAGAGAAGAAGGAAGGAATCGCATTTCCCCGAAACCTCACGCATCGCCCCCGGCGCATGGTTTCGGACTTGCCGTCGGGAATCGGCACCGCCGCGGGAAAGATAAAGATGCGGCCTTACGGCCTGTTCGAAGTATGAATGAGGAGAGGAGAAGTCCTGCGTTGGGTGCGGGGGCTGGCCCGTGCGGTTTCGCATTCCGAATCCTGTTCATGATGCGCGCAGGCGCACGCGCCGATTGCCGAACTTCGCGATGATTTCCAGGCGGCCGCCCAGCGCGTGCACATATTCGCGAAGCGTCGAGAGGCGGTAATCGTCGCGCTTCTCGAGTCGCGAAATCTCAGACTGCGCAGACTTGAGCGCTCCCGCCATCTGCTCCTGCGTCATGCCGGCCGCAATCCGTAGCTCGCGGAGATCCATCTCGGCCACCGCAGCCGCAACGCGGCGGTCCAGAGCAGCGATCTCTTCGGGTGTCCGACGCTCAGCGAGCACCTCGCGCCAACGTCTTGTCTTCATAACTCTCTCCTTTCACTTGCCAGCCAGATAGTCGTTCCATAGTGCCGTCGCATCAGCGATCATCTTCCGATAGAAGCGAGCATCTCCAGTCTTATCGCCGTCAATGAGCAGAACTGCTTGCCGCTTCGGATCGAAAGCATAGAACGCTCGAAGCGGGCGACCGCCGGATTGGATGCGCAATTCACGCAATCCGGCGCCGAGAATCTTGCTGCTATGCGGCGCACCGAGCGCGACGCCGAATTGCTCCAGCAATCCGACCGAAAACTCAACCGCGTCCGCGTCCTTCTCATCCAGCGACCGATACCAATCTCGAAACTGGTCGGTCACGATGATCTTTA
>JBGPNU010000369.1:0-2891 GCA_041487675.1 Binatus sp. (SeqCode) | reverse complement strand
TTGAACATTCGGGATACGATGCGATGCATCGAGATTGCTCTTGAGAAGCCGGCCAAACCCGGCGAATACCGGGTCTTCAATCAATTCACGGAGCAGTTTTCAGTGGCCCAGCTCGCCGATCTGATTCAGGCGGCGGCCCGGGAAAAGGGGCATACAGTCGAGATTCAGCACGTTCCCGACCCGCGCGTGGAAGCTGAGGTTCATTATTACAACGCCAGGCACACCAAGCTCATCGACCTCGGACTGAAGCCCAAGCTGCTATCGAACGTGTTGATCGATTCGGTCCTGGACAAGGTCGAGCAGCACAAGCATCGGGTGAAGAAAGATCGAATCGCCGCGCTCGTGAACTGGCGGCGCACCAGCAATGCAGTCGGGTATGGAGCCGGCTCTTCGGCGGCGCATGAGCAGTCGTCTAAAGACCATCCAGTTGGCGGCAAAAGCGTCCCAGACAAGGGCGGCTCAGCGCTGAAGCCGACCGCGCGAGCCGGCGGTACCCGCTGACGCGCGCTCCGACGATCACGCTCCGCGCGCGGCCCGGCCGCTAAGAGCGCGCGCGATGCGGGCGGGCAGGTAGGTCCGCGCGATGCGCAAGTAACTCTTCATATGAAATCGATCGTAGCGCAGCACCCGCATGAAGCATCGCCGCGCCCCGACCATGTTACCGCGGCTCATTTCGACCACGCCGACATTCGCAATCATCCTGACTCGATGGCGAATGAAATCCTTCACCAGCCCGTCGGCGCGCGAGCCGTAACGGGCACGGATTAGATCGACGATTGCCTCGGGGCCGACACGGTTCAGGACCTTGGGATAGAGCTGACCGAAGGTAAAGCGAACCAGGCGATCGGGCAGGTAGATGAAATGCCCTTGCTCGCGCGCCAGCAGCCAGAAGTGGATGTCCTCGGGGCCGCTAAGTTGTTCGCAAAATCCACCGGTGCGATCGAAGGCCGACCGGCGCATCACGACGGTGCTCGGCATGATCGGCCAAATCCGCTCGAGCATCTCGTCCATTGAAGGCGCGTGCGCGGTATCGGGGCGGATATGCGAGCGGCGAAATCCCTCGCCCGCTTCGTTCACGACGATCAGATCGGAGTAAACCAGGGCCGCATCGGGATCGGCGAGCATCGCCGCGACCGTCAATTCGAGCTTTCGCGGCATCCAGACGTCGTCGGCGTCGAGGAAAGCGAGATATTCGCCCGACGAGTGCCGGGCGCCGTTGTTGCGCGCTGCCGAGGGTCCGCGGTTGGGCTGCTCGACCAGCCGCACGCGGTCGCCGTATTGCTCGAGGATTGCGCGGGTTCGATCGGTCGAGCCGTCGTCAACGACGATTATTTCGTGGTCAGTGAAAGTTTGGGCGAAGATGCTCTCCAGCGCGCGGCCGATCGTGGCTGCTCCGTTATATACCGGAATTACTACCGACACCTTTGCCATCGCGGGTCGCTATCTCCCGTGAATGGCGGCAGCGCGAGGAGCTGCGGGACTGCGATCGGCTCGAGGACCCTTCCACGCAGAAAGATCGCGTCCGATCAAGCGCTCGAGCCCGTCGATTTCGGGGCGCATCAGTTCGCGCAGGTGCGCCTCGGTGGCAGGATCGAGCGGCGGGAACTGCGACCCTCCGCTGAAAAGGAACTGCCAGGCACCCGCGCGCTGGAGAAAATTGCTCGTGGCGTAGGCTTGTTTCTCCTCGAGCCAGTACATGAAATGGCGCGCCCTGCGGGCAACGCGCGGAAACCTCGGCAGATCGTTAATTGAATTGATCAACTCGCCGTGGGCCGCCGACGCCGGCACGGGGTACCGCTCGATGCCGATAAAATCGCAAACTCGATCGAGGTAGGCCTGCGGATCGGCGCGCAGGTCGTCGTTGAGCAAGACCAGCACCCGCTCCTGACCAAACCGCGCGCGCCAATCCGGCAGATGCTTGGCGTAGCGGGTCACCTCGATCACCTGGGGAACCTTTTCGAGAAACTCGTCAATCGGAAAGCGGGTTAGAGTGTAATGGCGCCAGAGTTTGTACGCCGAATAGATTCGCTCGACCGGGTCGCGAAAGGTGCAGATGATCTTGCATCGCGGAATATGCAGCGCGATTCTCTCTGCCGCCTCGGGAAAGCCGAAATATGGATTGACCTCGCCGACCGGACGCACGCTGTCGGCGTTGCGGAAGTGATGCGCGTACCAATCGATCCCCTTGTGATAGTTGGTTGTGAAAAAATCGGTTTCCTTGATTCCCGCGGGCAGATTGACCCGGCCAATGAGGACTTCATAGAGCCAGGTCGTGCCGGTCCTGCCCGGTCCGATCCCGACGAAATCCGGCAACTTAAGCTTTCCCGCCACCGCCATGCGTTCAACTCACCGCGCGCCCGTTGGCAAGCTGCCGCGCCGCCTTCCCGCTGAGCGCGCGCCGGAGTCCGGCCGGGAGAAAGGTCCGCAGCCAGCGCAGCGTGCTCTTTGGCCGCAACGGCTCGAGCCGCGCCGCCGAAAGAAACGCATGGCGCGCGAACTTCAAATCGCCGCGCTCCATCGCCTCAAGGCCCGCCCGGTTCCACGATCTCGCCCACATCCGGATGCGCCGCTTGAGCGGGGCGCGCGCGCCGGCGCCGTAGCGCTCGCGCACGAGCCGGACGAACGCGCGGCGATTGGGAGTGTATTTGTCCACCCGTCTCTCAAGCGGAGTGGTGCGGTACAAAAGCAGCGGCTCCGGGAGATAGCGAATCGTCCCGCAGTCGCCGGCCATCGCCAGAAACAGCACGTCCTCGCAGCCGCCGCTGCCGTGGAAGTGCTCGTCGAAGCCGCCGCATCGATCGAACGCCGCGCGCCGCACCACGAATGAACTCGGCACCGTGGCGCCCCACCCCGCTATCACGTCGTCGCGCGAGGGCTGGCGATTTAGTTCC
>JBGPNU010000368.1:0-2935 GCA_041487675.1 Binatus sp. (SeqCode) | reverse complement strand
GCGACCAGTATCCCCGACGGCAGCGGCGGGTCGGCCGGCATTCCGGTCTTCGCCATCACGCCGCTCGCCGCCTGCGCGAGCGTATCGCGGCTCGGCCGCGTCACCCACGGTCCTTTCGGCCCCCACGAGCTGCCCTGCGCATACACGATGCGCGGATTCAGCTTGCGCGCCTCCTCGTAACCGAGACCCAGCCGATCGAGCACGCCGGGCCGATAGTTGGTCACCAGCACGTCGTATGATTTCAGCATCCGCCGAACGATTTCGATCGCGTCGGGCTTCTTCAGATCCGCCGTGATGCTGCGTTTCCCGCGGTTCATCGCGATGAAATAATGCGAGACGGTCGCGTTCTTCACGTCCGGCCCGCCGATAAGCGCGGTCAGCATCCAGCGGCTCAGGTCGCCGGTCTCTTTGTTTTCGATCTTGACGACGTCGGCGCCCATGTCGGCGAGAAACAGCGCCGCGAACGGTCCCTGGATTTCCTGCGCGATCTCGACGACTTTGATTCCTTCCAGCGGCTTGCTCATCTGGCTGTCCCTTAAACAGTTAAACACTCGTTCAGGTATTCCGATGCGCCGGATTATCACGCGCTTCGGCGCGAAATCTCAAGCCTCGATTCCGCGCGGTTGGTTGGAGATGGGCCCGTGTGTACGCTCATCGGCGATGGAACCGAGCATCTACCAGTATCCCGACATCTTTCGCTGCGCACATTTGGAGCGTCCGGTCGAGATTCCGGCCGAGGTCGTTTTTCTCGAGCGGGTATGGAAGCGTCATCGCAATTCTCCCACGCGCCGTGTCCTCGATATCGCATGCGGCGACTCACCGCACGGCCGGCTGCTGGCCGCCGACGGATTCGAAATGGTCGGCATCGATCGCTCGCCGATCATGCTCGCGTCAGGCCGCGCGAAAGCGCACGCACTGCACAATCTTCGCTTCTACCGCCGCGCAATCGAAAAGTTCCGCCTGCCCGAGCGCCCCTTCGACGCCGCAATCTTCATGTCCGAAACACTTCCCGTGATCGTCGAGAACGCCGATCTTCTCATGCATCTAAAATCTGTAGGCCGTGCACTCAAGCGCGGCGGCCTCTACTGCATCGACATCGATCGCCAGGACACGATTCACCGCGTCTCGCGGCGCACGATGTGGCGCGAGCGGAGTGCGCGCGCCGGCACGGTGCCGCTCAAGATCCGCGAGTTCAATCGCCCCATTGCGTGGCACTCGCCGCTGCATTCGACCTACGAGCTCGAATGCACCATTGAATTTCCCGACGGCCCCGTGACGACGCGCGATCTGATTCCGGTGCGCTACACGCTCCCATCAACTTTGGAGATGGCCGCGCTCGCATCCGGGATGTTCAAAATGGTCGCCGCGTATTCCGACCTGTCATTCACCAGGCCGATCGACAAATGCCGCTACCGGTGGCTCGGAGTTCTGCGCCGCGTGTAAAGCCGCCGTGTGCCAGTAGCACCTCCCTGACAGGGAGGTGTCACCGACACACGGCCGACGCAACTAATTACCTCTCCCTGACAGGGAGAGGCCGCGCCGAGAGGCGCGGGTGAGGGTCCAAATTCCAAATTTCTCCTGGCGCTCTTCTTTATCAACTCCGCGAGGTCGGCCGAACGTCATGTCAATATTGCAAAATGATCATTCAGCAAAGATGCTCATTCAGATCGAGCGCTGCGGCACGCCACGCGCCATCGAACTCGAGGATCTGAATCGATCCGAGTTCGACCACCGGCCGATCGCCGGTCAACTTTAATACGATCGCTCGGATCACTCCGCGATGCGCCACCACGAGAGCATCCTCATCGGCGCGGTCTATGCGCGGCGTCCAAATCGCGAGCAGTTGATCCAAACCGCGTTCGACGCGCGCCGCAAAACCGGCGCGACTCTCGCCCTCAGGATAGGTGTAGTCGGGCGCCAGCCGATCCGCGTTCCACATCGCGAACTGGTCGGGATACCGCTCGCGAATCTCATCGGCGGTGAGACCCTCGAACAGTCCGAAATGCACTTCGGTGAATTCTTCGATCGTGACAATCGATGCCGCTTCGCCGGTTATGATACGCGCGCCTTCGGACGCGCGAATGAGCGGGCTCGCAAAAACTTGGCCGAAATGTTGTCCGCCCCGGCGCGCCGCGATCGCGCGAGCCGCAAGTCGCATCTGCTCGCGCCCAGGCTCTGAGAGCGCCACATCGGTGCGGCCGTGATACCTGATGCTCGACTCGCCCTCGGTCTCGCCGTGACGAACCAGGAAGAATTTCGCCGCATGAACTCGACTCCTGGTCATCTCGAGTCGGCATCGAACAGCGGATTCATGACCAGGCCGGTGAGCAGCTTGGGATGGAAGTAAGTCGATTTCTCCGGCATCGTGGCGCCCGCGTCGCTCACTCGTTCGACATCCTCGATCGACGGAGGATTCATCAGGAACGCACCATCCGCGCGTCCTTGCGCCACTGCGCCAAGCGCGCCACCCGTTTCGATTGTGTACTCGATATTGCTGCCGCGGCGAATTTCGTCGGCCTTGAGCCCGAAGATCCGATCGAATACCAGTGCGTGCAAAACCGACACGTCGAGGCGCCGCACAGCGGCGGGTGCGTCGGGCATCGCGGACTTGAGCGCTGTGCGGCTGCGCAGCCGCAAAATCATATAGTTGGGACTGCCCCGGAGCGTCACGCCGATTGCGCCGCTGCCGGCCCCGTCGAGGCGGGCGCGAAACACCTCGCGCTGCGCGATTTCCTCGACGTTGAACATCTCACGCGCGCGCTCGGGAAACGCGGCAAGCGCGTCGCGATTGAGCGTTTTCACTACCCGATGCGTCGGCAGAATTACCAGCCCCGGGTCGTTGCATCCGACCAGCGTCATCATCGTGTAGTCGTAAAGCTCGGGCTCACTCGACGCGTTTTCGTGGCGGCGCGCGCGCCGATA
The DNA here is from genome assembly GCA_041487675.1 of Binatus sp. (SeqCode). GTDB lineage: Bacteria > Desulfobacterota > Binatia > Binatales > Binataceae > Binatus. The sequence goes on along the minus strand of JBGPNU010000368.1, from coordinate 13 downwards.
GTTGAGCGCGGTT
>JBGPNU010000367.1:0-2946 GCA_041487675.1 Binatus sp. (SeqCode) | reverse complement strand
GGTTTGTTCCGGCGACGGGACATTCAACCGGCTGATAGTGAAATCGGAAGAGATCCGGGCGTCGTGCATCTTTACTACTCGACTATCAAGACTTAAAGATTCGTGATCAACGATCCTGATTCCAAAACTATCGAGGTGCGCGATGAGTCTGGTCGAATTTGCAACCGAAGGCGGAATCGCAGTCGTAACTATCAATCGGCCCGAGGCCAGGAACGCCGTCGATCGGCCCACCGCCGCGGCGCTGGCCGATGCGTTTCGGCGCTTCGACGCTGAGGGCGCGCTCTCGGTAGCGATCCTGACCGGCGCGGGCGGGACATTTTGCGCGGGCGCCGATTTGAAAGCGGTCGCAACCGAGCGCGGCAACCGCGTAAGCGAAGACGGCGACGGGCCGCTCGGATGCACCCGGATGCTTCTCGGCAAGCCGGTGATTGCGGCGGTCGAAGGATTCGCGGTCGCCGGCGGAATCGAGCTCGCGCTCTGGTGCGATCTCCGCGTCGCGGCGCGCAACGCAACCTTCGGCGTCTACTGCCGGCGCTTCGGCGTGCCGCTCTGCGATGGCGGCACGATCCGGCTGCCGCGCCTCATCGGGATGAGCCGCGCGATGGACCTGATCCTGACCGGCCGCGGAGTGTCGGGGGAAGAGGCGTTTGCGATAGGCCTTGCGAATCGCCTCGTGGATCCGGGCCAAGCGCTCACGACGGCGAAAGACCTAGCGAACCAAATCGCAGCCTTCCCCCAGCGATGCATGCGATCGGATCGGATGTCCGCATACGAAGGCTGGACGCTAGCGCTCGACGCCGCACTCACAAACGAGTACCGCCACGGAATCGCCACGATCAACTCCGGCGAAACCCGCGCCGGCGCCGAGCGCTTCGCCTCAGGAATAGGCCGCCACGGCAAATTCTAAGCGCGCGGGTAAAGAAGAAAAGAAAAGGACTTAGGATACCGAAACCCAAACTGGGTTTCGGACTTCCTGTGTGACCCGGATGCCGGCGGAGTTTACCCTGAGCGAAGCCGAAGGGGACTTCCTGTCGGCAAATGGAACTTGATGTCATGCTGTGCGCGGATGGCTCACTTTAACTAAGATGCTGGGCAAGCGATGACTCCGTATCTTCTGGCAGGGGCGATCGTCCTCGGCGCCGCGGTCATTTTCTTCACCCTGCCGTGGACCTTGCCGCACTCGTGGTACAGGGCGCTCTTCTATCCCGGCGGCAGGCCGAACGCGCTCTCCAGACGTCTCAACTCCGGACAGGCGCGGCTTACAGCGCTCGGAGTTTTGCCGGCACTGATGGTCGCCCTGGAAACCAGAGGGCGGCGAAGCGGCAAGGCCTGCCTGGTCCAGCTGGTCGTCGCGCAGGTCGGCACGGAACGATACTTGGTGTCGATGCTGGGCGAGAACGCCGACTGGGTGCGCAACGTGCGCGCCAGCGCGGGCGCCGCCGTGCTCCGCCATCGAAGAACGGAAAGGGTGCGGCTGGAGGAGGTGCCGGTGTCGCGGCGTGCGCCGATTCTCAAGGCCTATCTGCAAGTGGCTCCGGGCGGCCGCCCGCACTTCGATCTCAGCCATGACGCGCCGCTGGCGGAGTTCGAGAAGGTGGCGGCGCGCTATCCCGTGTTCCGCATCGTCGCGGAGTGAATCGCCGTCAATCGCAGTTAGAGTATGGTCCCGCAGCTCTCTTCTCCTCACTAAGGTGCAGGGGTTACCCCTGCCCAAGGAAGGGTGAAACCCACGGCGGGTTTCACTACAATTGAGTTCTCCCGTTTGGTTGGGCCGGGGGCATTGCGCGGCTCGCCTGCTTCCTGTACTCTTCTCGTCAAGCCAATCGTGGCTTTATGCGCGCGTCGGATTCCGTGACGCCACCCTCTCAACCCATCAGACCCACACGTTCGGCGTTTTATTCGAACTGGAATCCGGGGCTCTGAACCATAGGATACTGTTTGTCGTTTTCTCAATTTCCCGTATCACCCGAGATCCATCGTTCAATCAAAGACCGCGGTCATCACACACCGACCCCGGTCCAGGCCGGAGCCATCCCGGTTGCGCTCAGTGGGCGCGACGTGGTCGCCACGGCTGAAACCGGCAGCGGCAAGACCGCGGCCTTTCTGATCCCGACCATCGATCGGTTGCATCGCAAGAACGCGCGGCACCTCGCCGCGCTCGTGATCATGCCGACCCGCGAGCTAGCGGCGCAGGCGGCGCGCGAGTTCGCTCTAATCGCGCGCCACACCCATATCCGCTGCACGACGGTGGTCGGCGGCGAATCCGAACGGCGCCAAATCGACGAAATTCGCAAGGGCGCGCAGGTGCTGGTCGCATGCCCCGGCCGGCTCATCGACTTTATCGAGCGCGGGATCGTCAAGCTCGACAAAATTGAAGTCGTCATCATCGACGAAGCCGACCGCCTGCTCGACATGGGCTTCCTGCCGCAACTGCGCAGGATCATGAAGATGGTGCCGAAGCATCGCCAGACCATGATGTTCTCGGCGACGATGGCGTCGGGCCCCGAAATGATCGCGCGCGAATTTCTGACCACTCCGGAGCGAATCACGGTCGGCGGAAAATCGGCGCCGCCTTCGCAGATTCGCCAGTCGATCTACCCGGTCACGCTCGAGAACAAGGGCCCGGTGCTGCTGGAGATACTGAAGCGGCCCGAAGTCGAAAGCGCGATCGTATTCACCCGCACCAAGAGCCGCGCCGACCGGGTCGCCAAGATGCTCCAGCGGGCCCACGTCAATGCGGTGCAGATTCACGGCGATCGCTCCCAGAGCCAGCGCAACGCGGCGCTGGCGGGCTTCCGCGCACGAAAGTTTCGCGTGATGGTCGCGACCGACGTGGCCGCGCGCGGACTCGACATCCCCGACGTTTCGCATGTGATCAATTTCGACCTTCCCGACGAAACCGACGGCTACATTCATCGCATCGGCCGCACGGCCCGGATGGGCAAG
>JBGPNU010000366.1:0-2973 GCA_041487675.1 Binatus sp. (SeqCode) | reverse complement strand
TCGCGCGCGTGCACCGCATTCTTGATCGAGATTCGCCCCTCACTGGTGAACGCGCTTCCGTTGCGCGCGTTTCGGGTCGGCAGCACGCAATCGAACATATCGAAGCCCATCGCGATCGCGGCCAACAGATCGGACGGCGTGCCGACGCCCATCAGGTAGCGCGGTTTGTGCGGAGGAAGCATCGACGCGGACAGCGCCGCCATCTCGAGCATCGCGTCCTTTGGCTCGCCGACCGAAAGACCGCCCGCCGCGTAACCGTCGAATGGAATCGAGGTTATCTGCGCCGCACTCATTCTCCGCAAATCCTCGAACACGCTCCCCTGCACGATTCCAAAAATCGCCTGCGTCCCGCTCTTGCGCGCCGCGAAACTGCGCTCGGCCCATCGCGCCGTCAGTTCGAGCGATCTTTTCGCTAGTCCGTACTCAACAGGGTATGGCGTGCATTCGTCGAGCGCCATCATAATGTCCGCGCCGAGTTGCTCCTGTATTTCGACCGCACTTTCCGGCGTCAGCAGGATCGGCGCGCCGTCGAGATGAGACTGGAAGCGGATTCCCCGTTCGTCGATCGAATTAATCTTGGCGAGGCTCATCGCCTGGAATCCGCCCGAGTCGGTCAGGATCGCGCCGCCGAATCCCATGAAGCGCGCCACCCCGCCCATCTCGCGCACCAACTCCGCGCCCGGGCGAAGCGCCAGATGGTACGCGTTGGCGAGCACCAGCCGGTATCCCATCGACCACAACTCATCGGGCGCCATCGCCTTTACCGCGGCGCGGGTCCCGACCGGCATGAATGCCGGGGTTGCGATTTCGCCGTGCGCAGTCACCAGGCGTCCCGCGCGCGCGTCGCCGTCGCTCGCAGTCACGGTGAATTCGATTGGCGTATCCATCACGAAAATTCCATCACCAGATCAGAGAATCAGCATCGCGTCGCCGTAGCTGAGAAAGCGGTAGCGATGGCGAATTGCTTCACGATACGCCGCGAGGAGCTGCTCGCGTCCGGCAAATGCCATCGCGAGCGCCAGCACCGTGGTTCGCGGCAGGTGAAAGTTCGTGAGCATCGCGTCTGCCAGCTTGAAGCGAAATCCCGGATGAATAAAGAGTCCGGTGAAGCCCTCCGCGTCGCCGGTTATCGCATACGACTCGAGCGCGCGCGTCGAGCTGGTGCCGACCGCGATCACGCGCCCGCCAATCCGCCGCGTGTGCGCGATCGCCTCGCGCGTCGATTCCGGAATCGTGTACCACTCGGACTCCATTGAGTGGCTCTCGACCTCGACTGCGCGCACCGGCGCAAACGTCCCCGGCCCGATATGCAGCGTCACGGTCGCGGTGCGGATTCCCGCGCCCGCCATCTGTTTGAAGATCTCATCGGTGAAATGCAGTCCCGCGGTCGGCGCCGCAATCGCACCGGGCCACGATGCATAAACCGTCTGGTAGGCGTCGAGGTCGGTCGGGGCCGCATTGCGATGAATATAATGCGGCAGCGCGAGGGTGCCGTCGCGTTCCAGGATTTGCTCGATCGACATTTCGTCATCGCTTACGACGATCGGCCTGCCCGGACGCGCGTAACCCACGACCCTGAGCGCATGCCCGTCACTTAGGATTAGTCGCGAATTCTCCTTGATCACGCGATGCGTCCGCACCAACGCAACCCACGCGCCCGCGGGAACTTCGAGGCGGCCTTCCACAGGACCTTCGAGCGGCCGCACCAGCAACAACTCGACCCGTCCGCCTGATTCCTTCTGCGCGAACAGCCGCGCGGGCAACACGCGCGTATCGTTGATGACGACCAGGTCGCCTTCGCGCAGATGGCGCACCAGTTTGTAAAACCGCGAGTGCTCGATGGTTTTGGATTTGCGATCCAGCACCAGCAAGCGCGCTTCATCGCGCCGCGCCGGTGGCTCCTGCGCGATCAGTTCTTCAGGCAAGTCGTAGTCGAGTTCAGAGAGTCGCATCTAAGAAGCTTGGGACGCGCGCGGGCGATCGGAATCCATCGATGAAACTATCATCGGGTACCGAATCAGCGCGCGCCGCGCGAGGCGCTCAGAATGGGTAGTTGATGCCCGAGAAAACCGCGGCGCCCTGGCCGCCCCATCCGACGTCCACGAATCCGACCACGAATGGTTCCGCGATTCCGCGAAATCCGATCCCGCCGACCGGATGCAGATCCGAGAACGGGTCGTAGCCCATTTCGTGAGCGACGCGTCCAGCCTCGGCGAACGGCGCGAGCTCGAGGATTCCGTGGGTGCCGAAGATTTTCTTCTCCCACACGCGAGTGCGCATCTCGACGTTCATGACGAACAGATTGTTGTCGATGTATCGCCCGGCGCCGTAACCGCGCAGCGTTTCCTGATCGGTGAGCAAGCTCTCCTGGCCGCCGAGGCGCGCCTGCGACCAAAACGGCATCTCGTTACCCGCCGGCTCGTACTCGTTGAAAATATGTCCGGCAAATGTGATCCGCTTGCAGACCGTGTAGTACTCCCTCAATTCGCCGCCGAAGCGGTTGTACGAGACCGAACTGCCGAACCTGCGATCCGCTATGCCGTAGTAAAGCCGGCCGAGCGTGCCCGTGCGCGGGATGTCCACCGCGTCTCGCGAGTCGTATTGGAGCATCGCCTGCGACAGAAGTTCGCTGCCCCCGTTGATACCCTTCTGATGCGGGAACAGGGTGTGAATGTCCGGCACCGAGGTGAAGCCGCCGGTCTGGATTCGAACATAGCGAGGACGTTCCATCAGTGAGGCCTGGATTTTCTCGCTGAGGTTCCAGCCGAAAATCGCTTCGCCATAAAGCTGCTCGGTCGTATAGTTGGTCTGATTGCCCTGGTGAGAGTTATTCCCGAGTCCGTAGAAGCGCTCGGTCGGGTCGCGCTCGAAATAGAAGCGACCTTCAAACGACCACCACTTCTTGTGCTCGCGGCCGGTCTGGTAATCGAGATCTACCTTGCGCGCGATAGTCTCCTGCGCCCCCGCGACGGT
>JBGPNU010000365.1:0-3003 GCA_041487675.1 Binatus sp. (SeqCode) | reverse complement strand
CTCATCAGCCATGTGATGCCGCTCGACGATGCGGCCCGCGGCTACGAGATTTTCAACGCGCGCAAAGACAACGTAATGAAGGTCCTACTAAAGCCCTGAGGTGGGCGCGAATCTGTGGAACCTTTGAAAGGTTCCACACCTCCCACAGTATTAAATTCTAAAAAATTAAATTTGAATTTGTCCCCCTTCCTTCTAAGGGAAGGGGTTAGGGGTTAGGTTGACTTGGAGTGAGCGACTTTTTTGTCATCCTGACCGAAGCGAGCAACGCGAGCGCAGTGGAAGGACCTCGGACAGCTTCGCGCCAGCGAAGCCGGTTCCGGTTTCGAATCGCTGCGTCCAATCATCCTGACCGAAACAAACCTTCAAACTGAACCCGCGCGCGATTGTTCCTCTTACCACAGAAATTGGTTAGGGGTTAGGCTGCCACATTAGTTCAGGGCTGAACTGTTCAGCCTGCCCCCGCCGGATTCGGCGTGCTACTCATACGGTATGGACAACCGTCAGGATGCCTCATACTCGCCTGGTTCGCCCGAAATCGGGCGACGCCAGCTTCCGGCAGAAATAATTTCTCACGGAACGAAGCTACCCACAGAGCGGAGCCGTCCCAAAACCACCACGGAGGGTATGAATTGCTCTTTCCAGCTCTATTCGATCAGCCAGAATCGCGCCCGTCGCAGCCTGACCTTCGCGGCGGGGGGCGGTTTCGCGGCAGGCGGACAGGCGATACCTTCAATAACAATCGAGGTGTCCAGACATGGCGGAAAATGCAATCAAGGTTCGGGTCGAGGGTGAGCTCGCGTATATCGCGCTGAACCGTCCCGAAAAACGCAACGCGATCAACCAGCAGATGCTGCGGGCGATTCCCGAGGCGCTCGACGAGCTCGATCGTCCCGAGGTCCGCGCGATTATCATCTATGGCGAGGGCCAGGCGTTCTCGGCGGGCATCGACTTCACCTCGCTCGCGAACGACTCCGCGCAAGGAGGTCAAGGCGGCACTCCCGACATGCAACGCTTTCGACGCTTCGTGGCGGAATCGCAAGGCTCACTGAACCGGCTCGAAAGTATCGAGAAGCCGGTCATCGCCGCGCTTCATGGATTCGTCGGAGGACTCGGGCTCGAGCTTGCGCTCGCATGCGATGCCCGTATCGCGGCATCGGGCGCGCGGCTGGGGATGCCGGAAGTGCGCATCGGGCTGGTGCCGGACGTCGGCGGCACGACCCGGCTCACCCGGACGGTCGGCTACGCACGCGCCAAGGAATTGATCATGACCGCGAGGATGATCGACGCTCAGGCAGCTGAAAAGATCGGGCTGGTCAATCGGGTGGTGGCGGAGGGAACGCATCTGGCGGCGGCGGAGGAGCTTGCGCGCGAGATGGCGCGCAACGCGCCGCTCGCGGTGGGGCTCGCGAAACGGATCATCGACAAAGGCCACGGGCTCGACAAGATGACTTTCCAGGAGCTCGAGATGCTGGCGCAAAGCTCGCTGATAACCACCGAGGATTTCCGCGAAGGCGCGCAGGCGCTGGCGCAGCGGCGCGATCCGCACTTCAAGGGGCGCTGAGCCGGATTTCGAAGCCCGCCTCGAAGACAAGGCCGGGCGCGAGTTCGCGGGCGCCGGAATCGATTCCGCGCGCGGCCAGATTGAAGGCGTCGGGCGCGCAGGTGTAGGGCTCGAGCGCTACCACAGGATTGTCAGCGGGCGCATAGACAACGAAATCGCCGAACGCGGGATCGGCGCGCATCTCGACTGCCAGCTCGAGCGACGGATCCACCAAGCGCGCGCGAGGCGCCGACGCGTCGGGCGCCGGTCTCATCCGAAATGCGTCGTCAAAGGTCTCCGCGCCGAGCGGGCGCGGTGTGCGAAGATCGTACTTGCCCGCGAGCGGCACGGGCGGGCCGGAGGGAATCAGGCGCGCGTCGAGCGGCCATCGCGCGGCGGCGTCGAGTTGCACGGTGATGGCGGCGCGACTCGCACGCGGATCGAGCGGGGCGTGAAAGTAAGGGTGCGCGCCGAATCCAAATGGCATGCTCGAGTTTCCGGAGTTGCTAATCCGGGCACGCAATCGGAGTCCATTCCCAACTTCGTAGTTTATTTCCAGAACGAACGGCCAGGGCCATATCGATTTGAGATCGGGATGCTCCGACGAATCCAGAATGGCGGTGACATAGTATGGCCCTTGGCGCGTGACGCGAAAGGGGCGCTCGCATGCGAAGCCGTGAATAGCATTTCCTCGCGCGGGCTCGTTCACCGGAAGTAGGTATTCGCGGTCCTTGAACGTGAAGCGCGCGCCCGAGATTCGACTCGGCCATGGAAACAGAATCGGGATGCCGCCGCGATGCGGATACGTGCGCCATGAGTCGGGGCTTGGCGGTCCGGCGATGATATCGAGCGAGCCGACGCTATAGCTGAGGCATTGGCATCCTGCCGCTGGCACGATGACCGCGCGTTCGCTCTGCGCTTCCAGCGTAATCAGATCCACCATGATTATTCAGAGGAGCCCCGAACTTTGAGGAAACTTTCAAATCTGTCGATGGCGGCATCAATTTGACTCTGAGGGCCGCTCAGAACTTGGCGTGCTCGCGCTGCAACGACGTTTGCATCCTCTTCCGCCATAGACTCCAGTACATGCGACAGAGCGACGATTGCGCTGGAATGAGTATTAAGCGAATCCATTCGCGGCGGCTGCTGCATTGTCGGTAGCGGCATGGAACCGACGATCGACGGGAGCACGCCGTTGCGCATATCAGCCACGAATGCAGCGTCGAATGTTCCAGCGACTTGCGTCCTGTACCCGAGTGGTCCTAACGACCACTTTCCAGTCAGATATTTCAGCAGACTGGTGTGGTCCATCGTATCGGGGAAGACCGCACTTTTGACCCAAGGCGACACCAGAATAACAGGTACTCGCACCCCGAGCTGGTCAAACGAATATTCCTCTTGATGATAATCCGGAGGCACCGTGGCGGGCGGCGTTACGTGATCGAAGAAACCGCCGTGCTCAT
>JBGPNU010000364.1:0-3014 GCA_041487675.1 Binatus sp. (SeqCode) | reverse complement strand
CGCAGACGTATTCGCAAAGCAATTTGATCTGGAATGAACTACTGGTCGGCGATCTAGCTGACGTACATATGCGAAATGTCCCTGAAGACCTTCGATTCCCTGCGGTCGAGCCGAACAACGGGGTATTTCCGCTCGACCAAGTGGAGAACCGCCAGAAAGCGATTTTCGCGGCTATACGTCACATATGGGCGAGTGTTTGAATCAGGCCTATGACATATGTTTTTCTGGGAGGCGCCGGACGAAACAGCGCGGGTGGCAGGGGATTTTCTAAGAGCCGCGAATTAACGCGCCGGAGGTTGCGATGGCGAACTACGAGACCGTCATCTATGAGAAAGTCGAGGACAAGATCTACCGGCTCACGCTGAACCGGCCCGAGAAGCTCAACGCGCTGTCACAGAAGCTGCTCAAGGAACTCGACCTCGTGATGGACGAGTACGAGTCGAACGCCGACGCGAGCGTGCTGATCATCCGCGGTGCGGGCCGCGCGTTTTCGGCCGGCTACGATTTGCAGGGCACGCAGCATCCCGGCGCCACGTTCACCGTCACCAATGATCGGCTCGGACTGCACAAGACGATCGAGCGATGGCAGCGGCTGTGGTCGATTAACAAACCCACGATCGCGCAAGTGCATGGTTACTGTCTCGCGGGCGGCACCGAGTTCGTCGGCCACTGCGATATCGTGTTCGCGAGCGAGGACGCCCAGTTCGGACATCCCGCGGGACGCTCACTTGGGATTCTGCCGACGATGTCGATGTGGCCGGTGCTGATGGGCCCGCGCAAAACCAAAGAGTACTTCTTTACCGGCGACTACATGCCGGCGAAGGAAGCGCTCGAATGGCATCTGATCAATCGAGTGTTCCCCAAGGACAAGCTCGAAGAGGAAACCATGAACTACGCGCGGCGGGTCGCGATGGTTCCGGCTGAGCTGTTGATGCTGCACAAGGCTGCGGTGAATCGCTATCTCGATATTCTCGGGATTCGCGCCGCCGAGCAATCGGCCGCCGACATCGACGTGATCGCGCATCAGACCGACACGGTGAAGAACTGGATGAAGGCGAGCCGCGAGAAAGGCCTCAAGGGCGCGCTTTCGGACCGCGATCGCCCATTCGCGAAAAAAGCCTGACGTGTCTTGCCCGGCATAGGATTGTTGGTGGATTGGAAAATGGTAAAATCGCGCGATAGTTGATGGCTGCGAGGAGGGGAGAATGACCAGATACGCATTGATCGCGGTTGCCGCCGTTTTTGTAGTTGGGTGCAATTCTTCGCCGTCGCAAACCACCGAAAACACGGTCGGCGGCGCTAACGTAGTTTCGTCCGCGAAAACGCCGATGACGAAGGGGGCGACCAGTCTTTCCCTGGACTGGGGCTCAAAAGCGCAAGCCGGCCAGGTCGCGATCGCTGACGTATTGAGCTACGGCGGCTCGAAACCGACGATCACAGCGCCGGCTGGATGGCAACTGATTCGCGACGATTCAACTAAAACGACGCGCCAATCATTGTATTGGCGTGCAATCCAGGCGAATGACGCCGGCACGGCGACGTGGACATTCAGCGAGCCGGTCGATGCGCAAGGCGCAGTCGTGTTGCTGGACAATGCCGCGGCAACCGCGCCGGTGGATGTGACGAGTGGCAATACCGGCGTCGGCGGCACAGCGACGGCCAAGTCGATCACGACGACAGCCGATGGGGATTTGATCCTTCTTTATTATGGAACCGATTTTCATCTGCCGGGACTCGGTCTAGAGGAAAAGGGGGGTGCGAGAGTGTTGATAAATCAGCAAGAGGCGTCGCACGAATTCTGGATCCTCGCGAGTTACCAGGATCGGAACGGCGCCACTGAGCAAACGGAGTTCAGTTATCCGCAGATATTCGAATGGGCAGCCGCGCAAGTTGCGATAAAACGGGGCAACGCTACCGCATCGCCACAATGAGCATCGATTTGCCTGAATCGCACGCCGGCGCGAAACGCCTTCGCGCGCGCCCGCACGGCGTTTTTGGTTCGGAGGGACGGATAGACCTGCGCGCCACCACAGCACGGCCTGTAAACGCAGGTGAAACCGGGTCAAGCCTGAGAGCGTTATGAGCGGTGCGCCTGAACTTGGGGCTAGCGAGATCGAATCTCGCGAGGATGCAACCGATTCTCGTTCTAATCATTTTGATGTCGCGGCTACGAAAGATTCTTACGCTCAAACCGCGCGGGGGTTTTTCGTTTTCGCAATGGTTGCTGTCCTGGCGTTCGCTCCACACTTTCTGACTCACGATAGAAGCTGGAACTTCCTGATTTATATGGCAGCCGCGCTCGCGGTCGGCGGCCTTGTAGTGATGCGCGCAGCCAAGCAGGGCGCAGGCGCATCGATCGCAACGCGAATTCGTGCGGCGCTATCCGCAGAGCAGTGGACCACCTTCGCAGTGTTTGTCGCGTTCCTGGCCTTCTATGCCGTGACGATGTTCGATCCTTCGCCCTACAACGAACAAGTGCGGCAGGCAGTTGCATTCAATCATGGACGCACCTATATCGACGCGCCGCAATCGTTCCTCGAACATGCGCAGATCGGCCCGTACAGCTATGCGCTGCACCCTCCGCTGCCTGCGATCATGCTGATGCCGCTTACGGCAATCTGGGGAATGAATACCAATCAGACCGAATTTTCGGTCGTGATGGGCGCAATTGATATCGCACTCGTCTGGATCCTGCTGGGCAGATTCAAGCTATCCACCCAATCACGCGTTTGGCTGACGGTTTTTTTCGGGATGGGCAACGTCTTGTGGTACGAGACGGTCATCGGCAGCACGTGGGCGCTGCCGATGACCAGTTCGCTCATCTTCACACTTTTGACCCTGATCGAACTCTTCGGCGCCGCGCGTCCTTTTTGGCTCGGGATTTGGGCGGGACTCGCGACGCTTGGGCGCTATGACCTGGCGCTCGCGGCGCCGATCTATGCGATTCTTGCGATGGCGCGGGGGCGGAAATTCACTGAAATGTTTGCGATGATTCCCGGCTTTCTCGCCGTCGG
>JBGPNU010000363.1:0-3030 GCA_041487675.1 Binatus sp. (SeqCode) | reverse complement strand
TGATGAGTCCCATTCCGATTATCGTACCGGCGCAGAATATCGCGAGGTAAAGCGTCGCCCATAGCGGTTGCGGAATCGCGCTTAACACCAGCAGCGCGATCGCTGCGCTGCCGGCCAGCCCATGGACCAGACCCACTCCGAATGATTTCAGTAGCGGCCGGCGCGATCCGAACGCCGGTAATTTGTCGGCGGGAATGCGATGATCGTGATGAATGCTATCGTCAGCATTTTCACCAGTGCCAAGATGAATGTGCGGATGCGAATGCACCGCACCGGCGTGAGCGTGAGAATGCGCATGGACTATCAAGTGTTCGTGCAAGTCTTCGTGGTCCGACGAAGTTCCGCGCACCGGTGCCGCGAATTTGCGCATCAAGCTTGCTGCTGCGCCGGCGCCGAGCAGTATCAGCACCACGGCGACCGCGAATTCCATTGCGAGTCCGAGCCGGGTCGGAATCGCAATTTTGAAAACTATGATAGCGGCGCCCACCAGCAGCACGGTGAGCGTGTGGCCAAGTCCCCATACAACGCCGATTCGCGCGGCTGTCATCAGGCGGCGTTCGCGGCTCAAGATGGTCGTCACCGCGATGACGTGATCGGGATCGGTTGCATGGCGCATACCGAGTAGCAGTCCGAGGAGCGCGATTCCAAGTGGCGCGGCATTGGCAGGGTTCATCGGATTGGTCCCTCGGCAATCAAGCCGGTCAACGTTACACATATTATCGTGCGCGAAGTAGAGACCGCCAGCAAATTCACGAAGATGAAATGCCGATCTTGATGTGAGAGACCAAGGTCTGCGAAACTTTCTCTCAAGTCAGTGTCGATACCGGAGGACAACGTGCTGCTACAGAACAAAGTTGCATTGCTAACGGCCGGCGCCGGAGCTGGTATCGGCCACGCGGTCGCGACTCGTTTCCTCGAAGAAGGAGCGAAGGTCGCGATCACCGACGCGCATCCACGCCGTACCGGAGAACTCGCCGACGAACTGAGCAAGCGATTCAACCGTGAAGTGCTGGGAGTCGTAGTGGATGTTACAGTTCGAAAGCAGATCGAAGACGCGGTCGCGAAGACGATCGAGAAGTTCGGCCGAATCGACGTGCTGTTCAACAACGCCGGGATCAACAAGCTCGAGCCAATCTGGGAAATCAAGGACGAAACCTGGGACCTGGTGATGAACGTCTGTCTCAGAGGAACCTTCTGGACGATGCGGGCGGTCTTGCCGCATATGATCAAGCAAGGAAAAGGCGCGATCGTAAACATGGCGTCGGCGGCGGGATGGGTCGCGTCGGGCGGCGGCGAGGCAGCCTACTCGGCGGCAAAGGCGGGGGTGATGGGTCTGACCCGGGCCGCATCCGGGGAGCTGGCCGGAAAAGGAATTCGGGTTAACGCGATCGCACCGAGCGTTATCTACAACGAATTCCTGGAGAGAATTTACCCGAAGGGAATGTTCGAAGCTGCGAAGAAGCGCAATCCCATGGGCCGTCTCGGTGAGCCGCGCGAGGTTGCGAATCTCGCTTTGTTCCTGGCGAGCGATATGTCGTCGTACATCACGGGTGAGGTGATCAGCATCAGCGGCGGCTCCGTGATCGTTCCCTGAGTCGCGCCGGCACACACGCTCGGCGTTGTCACTTGGCAGGATCGGCATCGCCGCACAGGAATTTGCGGTAAACCGGCAAAGAAGGGTCATCGGCGGCGTTGATCGTGCTCTTCGGATCGTTGCGCCAGTCGCCGGCCTCTACGCACATGTACTTGATATTTTTCGCACAATCGTACGCGTCCTTCATGAAACCGACTTTGCCGATTTCCTCGGGTCGCGACACGCCCGAGCTTTCGTTGAAATAGACGAGGCCGTCATCGCCGCGGTGGACCGATGCGGGGTCGAGGTAGGCATGACCGGGATCTCCTTCGAGGTTGAGCGATTTGGCCGCGGGCTCCTCGACCCAACCGTCGCGGCCCGTCCATTGGGCCTCGGTCCGCGTCGAAAGCATCAGGACGGTCAAAATAGCGAGCGCGCAAACCCGATTGCACCCACAGAACCTTCGCTTCCGCGGTCCATGCCCTGAATCATTCGGGATTTTCATTAGGATCCTGATTCACGTTTGCACCGATACCAGACGGAATACAAACCCAAGTGCGAGCCTGGTTTTCATTCCAAAATGTTTCGATCCAAAATGCTTCGCTTCGAAAAAAGTTTCCCTGACTTACAACTTTCCGTTTGCAAACTGGGCGGTACTTTTGGGACTGTGAAACAGAGATCATAGATCGAAAATTGCGTCTAGAGTGTCACGTGAACACTGATAATAATCGATAGCGCCGGCAATGATGCCGCGAGTCCGCGGGACTGCAAACAGGAGGCCCTAATGAAACTGGATATGCGAGTCACAAGCTTGCGCACCGCGTTGAGCGCGGCCGCCACGGTGCTGACGCTGGCCGTATGGTCGGCGCCGAGCAACGCCGCGGTCAAACCGGGAGAGATGATCACCGCCGATACTGCCGCGAGAGTGAAGGACGCGGTGTCGCCCGGGATCTATCTCCGCGTTCAGGGGGGCATGGAAATGAAAATCGTGCCGACCGCGCGAGTGGACTGGCCGCCGCCTTACAAGGATGCGACCGAGAAGTATTCGGCGCAGGTCCGACTCTCGAGAGATCATCGTTCCACGGTCGGATATGTCGCGGGGCAACCCTTCCCGCTGATCGATCCCAACGACCCTGATGTCGGGATTAAGATCGCCTGGAACAACGTCTTCCGGCCCATCACCTCGGACGATTACGATCTGCGCTTCTTCGAGTGCAACGCCCATTACATTTCCAGGGGCAAGGGAACCAGCCTCGAAATCGATGACACCGAAGTCGGTCATTACGCGGGTTACAGCGAGGTTGGACGCACCGAAGTCGAACCGATGCCGGTGGATCCCGATTTCAAAGTCACCGGGCGGCTGTGGTTGTTTGCGCTCTACCCGGTTATCCAGCCCGCCACGCAGCGTGGAGCGGGTCTGGTACGGTTCCGATACGCCGATCCCAACCGGGGCGACG
>JBGPNU010000362.1:0-3067 GCA_041487675.1 Binatus sp. (SeqCode) | reverse complement strand
GATGGCGCTGCGCAGTCGCGCCGAACTCGATCGCATCATTGCCGATCAGCAGAATCCCGCGTCGCCGGAGTACCATCACTGGCTCACTCCCGATGAGTTCAGCAATCGTTTCGGTCCCACCGATGCCGACCTTGCGAAAGTCACGCGATGGCTGACGCGCAAAGGCTTTACCATTCAGTCCGCCGACGCGCATACGCGCAACGTCACCTTCAGCGGAACTGTCGGCTCCGCGGAGAAAGCCTTCGGCGTGAAAATCGCCGCAACCTCCGACGGCGGACTGTTCGCGAACACGGCCGACCCAATCGTGCCAGCCGACCTGGCGCCGCTAATCGATTCGATTCGCGGTCTCGACAATATGCTTCACAGCGCGCCCGCCATTCATCGCGTGCCGATGCCCGCGTCCGGCGCCACACTGCCCGACTCGCGCATTAGCGGCACAACTGGCTTCGGCCCGAACGACTTGCACACCTTCTACGATCAACCTTTGAACCTTGATGGCTCCGGCACGGACTGCATCGCGATCATCGAGGACTCAAACTTCGATCGCAGCGGAGCGGACGCGTTCAACTTGCAATTTGGTTTGCCGGCATTTACCGATTCGAACTTCCAGGTGATTCTGCCCGACGGCACCAATCCGGGCATCATTGGCGACGCGGTTGAAACCATGGTCGATGTGAACTATTCGCACGCGATGGCTCCAGGCGCCGCGATTCATGTGTATATCGGCGATCCCACCAACTCAAATTCGCCGCTCCCCGATGCAATCGCGCAGGCTGTAAATGATAACGCATGCGGCGCGATCAGCGTCAGCTTTTCCTTCTGCGGGACGTCGAAGAGTTTTTTCAGGGCTGAGGATGGCGTTTTTGCGCAGGCCGCTTCGCAGGGGCAGGCTGTATTCGTCGCGACCGGCGACGTTGGATCAGCCACACTAAAGGTTAACAAGAAGCAGCAAGTTTGTGTGACCGGTACGAGGCGAGGCGTCAACGAGTTGGCGGCATCGCCCAACGCGAGCGCGATTGGGGGCACCCAGTTCTCACCCGATTTCGATATCAACGGCGAAGACGTCGGCAGCGTATCCGAGCGCGCATGGCGCGACGCAAGCGGCGCCACCGGCGGCGGTGAGAGCAAAATTTTCAAGAAGCCCTCCTTTCAGGCGGGTCTCTTCAAAAAAAACAAGCGGCGCGACGTGCCCGATATCTCATTCGCCGCCAGCCCGAATTCACCCGGCTTCTTCTTCGGTGATCCTGCCAGCGGACTATTGATTGGCGGCACCAGCATCGGCGCTCCAGCATGGGCTGGCATAAGCGAGTTGCTTTCGCAGGCCGGCGGAGGCCGGGTTGGCAATCTCAATGTGCGGCTCTACCAGCTCGGCGCGATGGGCGGCACGACCGGCGTCCGCGACGTTACCTCCGGCAACAACCGTTTTCGCGGCGTTCCCGGATTTTCCGCCGTCACCGGCTTCGACAGAGCGACCGGATGGGGCACCGTCGATATCGGCGTCTTCGTTCCGGCGTTCGTCGGCCCGTAGCGACCGATGAGTCTAATCTTTCGCCAAATAGAAACGGCTCCCGTTCTTGGGAGCCGTCCCTCATCGTGATGCTTCGATTGCTACACGCTCATTTGCTGGGGTCGGGCGTGATGCGCAGGTACGGCTTCACTACCTTGTAGCCTTTCGGAAACTTCTCTTTGAGTACGTTCGGATCCTGCAGCGCCGGTACGATGATGCAATCTTCGCCCTTCTTCCAGTCGGCCGGCGTCGCGACCTGGTACTTGTCGGTCAATTGCAACGAATCGATCGCACGCAGGATTTCCTGAAAGTTGCGGCCCGTGCTGGCCGGGTAGGTCAGCGTCAGCCGAATCTTTTTGTTGTTATCGATCACGAAGACCGAGCGGACCGTCAGCGTGTCGTTCCACTCAGGATGAATCATGTCGTAGAGCTTCGAGACTTTCTTGTCCGCGTCACCCAGGATCGGGAAGTTCAGCTTGACGTGTTGCGTCTCCTCGATATCGCCGGTCCACTTTTTGTGCGACTCGACGTTGTCCACGCTCACCCCGATCGCCTTGATGTTGCGCTTGTCGAACTCGGGCTTGAGCTTGGCCACCATGCCAAGCTCGGTGGTGCAGACCGGGGTAAAATCCTTGGGATGCGAAAACAGGATCGCCCACTTGTCGCCGATCCAGTCATGGAACTTGATCTGTCCTTCGGTCGATTCCTGCGTGAAATCCGGTGCAATGCTTCCGATATGAAGTGCCATATTCGTCACCTGCCTCTTAACGGTTTTCTAATTTTGATTCGCGCATGGGTCCGCGAGATTTTCGCTCGCAGTTCGAGCTTAATATGATAAAAGATACTCACTAAGTTATCTACTCAAAAAACCCTAGCTTTCTGCGCCTATTCGGTCAAGCCGTCCATCGAGGCTGACGGCATAGCATTAGCGCCTGGTCTTTTTGAAATCAGGCTTTCGTTTCTCCATGAACGCCGTCACGTATTCCTTATGCTCCGGGCTCACATAGCACTTCTCCAGCGCAAATCCTTCGAATGCCATCGCGGTTTCGAGCGTGCCGTCGAGTCCCTGGTAGAGCGCCTTTCGCGTAAACGCGAGCGAGGTCGGCGAACATTGCAGCATATCGCCGGCGAGCTCGCGCGCCGTCGCCGCAAGATCCTTAAATGGAACCACGCGGCTCACGAGTCCCATCGCGAGGCATTCCGCCGCCGGATACTGACGCCCTGTCAGCATCATCTCGGCCGTGCGCGCGAGACCTATTAGCCGCGGCATCAGGTAGCTCGATCCGAGTTCGCTCATCAGGCCGACGCGCGGGAAAATCACGCCCATCTTGGCGTTGTCCGAGGCGATCCGCACGTCGAGCAGCAGCGGTATCGTGCATCCCACCCCGAGCGCGTAACCGTTGATCGCCGCGATCGTCGGCTTGGACAGATTGCGCATCACGTATGGAAGCGATACTCCCGGCGGCCGCCGTTCTCGCGTGTCCGACTTCTGTTCGCGCGCCTTGATATCGGACGCGAACATCGCCATGTCGGCGCCGGCGCAGAACGCGCGATCTCCCG
>JBGPNU010000361.1:0-3089 GCA_041487675.1 Binatus sp. (SeqCode) | reverse complement strand
TGGCCCCTGCCCGGGAGGATTTTTGAACTCGATCTTCGCGCCCTTGGCGATCTTCTTGAGGATCGCCTTGACGATCGCATCCTGATTGTAGTTGAGCAGGACCATCGCGACCTTTGCCCGCACCGCAGACAGTGGTGAGATCGATTCACCGCGGCGCGCCGTCACCTTGATAAAGCTGAAGCCGAGATTCGATTCCACGATCTGCGTCGTGTGGCCGACCGGCGTCGAGAACACCATCTTGTCCACTACCGGCGGCAGCTGCCCGGGCCGGAAGTAGCCGAGGTCGCCGCCTTTTGGGGCCGATTGGGTGTCCTCGGAATTCTTCTGTGCAAGCGCGGCGAAGTCTTTGCTCTTCTGCGCTTCCTTATACAGCTTCAGGATCTTGTCGGTCGCGGCTTTCTTCTGTGCGTCGGTCGCCTTGGGTGGAATCTTCACCGCGATATGCGCGATTTGCACCTCGCCGGGATCCTTCACGAACAAGTCGCGATGCTCATCGTAGTACCGCTTGATCTGCGCGTCGGTTGGCTGCACATGATGCGCCCGGAACTCGTCGTCGAGCATTTTCTCGATCAACATCGATCCGCGCACGGCATTCATCAGCTGCGCGTCGGGTGCGCCGCCGGTGTTGATCGCCTGGCCGCTTGCGCCGGCGACCTGGAACTCACGTGCGCGCTGCGCGACCTCGGCATCGGGCGCCGTAATTTTGCGTTTTTCCGCCTCCTGCAGCAGAAGCCGGCGGCCGATCAGATTTTCAGTCGCATCGCGAAACACCGCTTTGGATTCCTCGGTGCTGGTCGCGTTGATCATCCGCGCTTCGGTCTTCGCATAGTCGGTGACCTCCGCCGCCGTGATCGGCGCGCCGTTGACCGTAACCACGACCGGGTCTTTGGGATCAGGCTTGACCAGCGGGATTATGCCGAGGAAGCGCTGCTGCCAATCGAGATTTGCTTGGGCCAACTGCGCCCGGATAGGCGATACGCTTGCAACCGCAGCGGCGATCGCCACAATCAGGATTGCGAGCGGTATTCGGCGAATGTGCATCTATTCAGAACCCCCAATCGGTCGTTGCCCGTGCGCTGCGTCCAATGAATTCAGGGCCTATACTCGCGCGCGCCTGCGCGTCAAGAGATTGTTTCTGCTGGAGCCATTCGGGGACTCGCGATGGCGCAACTGCGCACGGTAAGTATCGTCTTCGCGGGATTAGCGAGCGTCGTCGCGCTGGTCTCCGGCGTTATTTTATTTTTCGTGATCGAGCCGCCGTTTCTTGCTTCGATTTTTCTCGCTTCAGCGCTGATCTCGATAGCCTGCTTCGTGCTTGCCGGCGTCGCATCCTACTTCGGTCCTTGAATCGTCGTGTTACGCGGGACTGCGGCAGGAGCATACGCGGTCCGGCACGGCGGGCCGGGCGCGAAAAAGTGCGCGATTTGCGGCGTACCCGCCCGCATGAAGATCATGCTCGATGATCGAGTGCCGTAGCCCTCGACATGAAGGCATAGCGCATTGGGCCGCCCGCCCGCGGCGGTGCCGATTCGCGAGTCGAGCTGCGTGTTGTGATCCGCGAGTAGGCGGCCAAGCGCCGCTCGATTGCCAAGCGGGTCCGACTGAAATTCCGGCTTCGCTCCAAGTTCGGCGAACTTGCCGTACGACGCGCTGATCTTCGGACATTCGAAATCGTTCACGTCCAGATTCGAGAGCAGATGAAGTCCCGGTTTCAGCGCGACGACCTCGATAGCGGCGCCGCGGTTGTAAGCCACGAATGCTTGGCTACGCGAGACCATCAGCAGATTGAACGGATTGTAGTCCGAACCGCGCTGCCTGCCCGCGAACTCCGCCGCTTGCTCTGCGCTGCGGCATCGGAGCGCGTCGAGGCAAAGCAGCCCGCGCGATCGCGCCCGCGGATTACCGCCGCCCTCGGCGCGGCGATTAAGCAGCCCGGCCACGATTCCATGTTCACTGATTCCAAGCCAGGTTCCCCCCGCCTTCAGATCTTTGCCTCCGACCACGTGCGGACTCTCGCATAGAGTGGTCGGGTCGCCCGCGGGCCGATCGAGAAATTCATCGCGATTCGCAGCGATCACGACCGGGTAGTCGCGCATGGTCTGGAAGTAAATCGCGAGCGTGCACATCCAACTAACAACTAAAGTTGCCAGCACCGCGCCCATTCGCACAAGGGCAGGGGCCAGCACCTGAACCAATGCTAGAAAAAAGATAAGACAGGAAGCGTCCTTCGGCTCCGCTCAGGATAAACTCCACCCGTAAGGGGTTTCGCAATTCCGGGTCTGATGAAAAGTCCTTCACTGGGTGCGGGGGCTGGCCCCTGCTAGAATCGATCGGGTGAGGGTGGGCGAGCGTTTCGACCTGATCGTGATCGGCGCCGGCGTCGTTGGCAGCTCGGTTGCGATGGGCCTCGCTGCTCCAGCGCGCCGTCGCCCAATTCGCACGGGTTTCCTCGCCTCAACTAGCCATGATATTTAATCTAATCCGCGCGGGGCTTGGCCCTTCAGCTTCCGCTGTCGAGGAGGATGGATGTTTTCATCGATCGAGGACGTAATCGAGCGGTTCGCCAAAAACAATTATATCGCCAGCCGGCGAATCGCGACCGTCGTCTATCTGGCCAGCGAAATGCGCAAGCCCATCCTGGTCGAAGGCCCTGCCGGCGTCGGCAAAACCGATCTCGCCAAGGTGCTCTCCGCGGCGCTCGGCTTCGACATGATCCGTCTTCAGTGTTACGAAGGCCTCGACGAGGGCAAGGCGCTCTACGAATGGGAGTATGCCAAGCAGCTCCTCTACACGCAGATTCTCAAAGACAAGATCAGCGAAGTGCTGGTCGGTGCGAAGAGTCTTACCGAGGCGGTCGATCGGATCGCCGCACAGGACGAAGTTTTTTTCTCCGAGCGCTTCGTGCTGCCGCGGCCGCTGCTCAAGGCTATCTCGAGCGAACAGCCATCGGTGCTGCTGATCGACGAGATCGACAAGGCCGACGCCGAGTTCGAGGCGTTCCTGCTCGAGCTGCTCTCTGATTTCCAGGTCACGGTGCCCGAACTCGGCACGCTCAAGGCCAAGCATATTCCGCTCGTCGTGCTGACCTC
>JBGPNU010000360.1:0-3093 GCA_041487675.1 Binatus sp. (SeqCode) | reverse complement strand
GCAAACTTCGTAGCCCCGTTTCGAGAGATACATCGCCTGCGGCCAACCGAGATATCCATCCCCGCCCGTTACAATCACCCTCATCGAAAGCTCCTCCAACTTATTCCTGATAAACCTTGCCCGATCGAGCGCCCCGGGAACCGCCACCCGAAAGACTCTGCGCGAGGCGGTGCGGCAAAAAAGTTCTGAACCATCTTAGATAGTTTTTGAGACGATAACGATCGACCTGAATTGCTCGCGCGAACGCGGCTCTGGCGCGCGCCCGGTCTCCGTCGCGGAGCGCTTTCAGCCCTATATGAGCCAGGATGCTTCGCGGCGCCCGGGTCCGCGCCCGCACCAGCGGCGCCGCCGAAACGCCATAGCGCTCCTGGACAAACGCCTCGAAAACATGGAGCGCTTTCGAGTAATCGGGCAGCTTCTTGAGCTCGCGTGGAAACCATGCGAAGCGCCAGACCACAAGCTCTTCGGACAGATACTCAAACGGCCCCTGCTCGCGCATCCTGATCCAAAAGTCCACGTCCTCGAAGCGAAAGCTCGCCCCGCGCAGTTCGTCGCGATAGCCGCGGCATTTCTCGTATGCAGAGCGCCGGACCAGGGCTGCGCTTGGCATTATCGGCCATAGTTGAGTCAGCAGTTCATTAAGCGACGGCGGATGATCGAAACCCTTGCCAATCAGCGCGGTTCCGAGCGCCACACCTTCGCTGTCCGCGATAGCTGCGTTGCAATAGGCCAGCGTGAGCGAGGGGTCGGCGTCGAGCGCCGCAACGGTTCGCTCCAGCATATTCGGCATCCAGATATCATCGGCGTCGAGGAAGGCGAGGTAATCGCCCGATGAAAGCCGTGCGCCACGGTTGCGCGCCGCCGCAGGTCCGCTGTTGGGCTGAGCGACCACCCGCACCCGGTCCGAATATTCGGCAAGAATCGCTTTGGTTCGATCCGTCGAGCCGTCGTCGATGCAGATTATCTCGAAATCGGAAAAAGTTTGCCCCAGAACGCTGTCAACGGTAGCGGCAATAGTCGATTCCGCGTTGTAGGCGGGAATGATTACAGAGACGCGGCTCACGATTTGGTTCGTGCTCCCCCTGACTTCACCGGCTGTGCCGGCCCTTGCGGCAAGTCACAGCGAGCAAGCCACAGCGAGACTGAAGACCGCACTCCTGTGAGAGGACGGTTATTATCCAACCAAGATGATTATAGGCAAGACGATTACAAGCAAGATGACTATTTTGGTCGCGGATTAACCGCGCAGCGAAGACTAACAGCTTGAATGTATGGGTTCAATCCCGGACCCGACTCCGGAACTTCGTCGAGCCGAGCCGATGGCGCGCCGCGCGATCGCCGGGGATGTTCGGACCCGCGAAAAAAACCGATTCTCTATGCCTGGCGCACGATCGGTTTGCGAAAAGTCCGATAGCTCCTGCCTTCGGCCATCCCGAATCGATTCAGCATCCGGTAAACCGTGTAACGCGACACGCCCAGGAGTTCCGCCGCGCGATGGCAATTGCCCTGCGTCGCCTGGAGCGCGCGAATCAGCGCCAGCTTGGAGGCCTCGCGGATGACCGCGTCGAGCGAGTAGGGCCAGTTTTTCTCGGCACCACTCTCGGGCTCCTCGACTACAAAGGGAGCGCTATCGTGAAGCGGGGCTTCGACCGGCGGAGTCGGAGTCGGCGAGGTACCGTCACTAGTATGCAGAGGCAGATCGTCGAGAGTGATTCGGTCGTCCTCGGTCATCAGGACGGCGCTTTCGAGCGCATGGCCAAGCTCGCGGACGTTGCC
This sequence comes from Binatus sp. (SeqCode), assembly GCA_041487675.1. Lineage (GTDB taxonomy): Bacteria > Desulfobacterota > Binatia > Binatales > Binataceae > Binatus. The sequence goes on along the minus strand of JBGPNU010000360.1, from coordinate 1,317 downwards.
GGGCCATTGATGCGCGCATATCGCTTCGATTGCGGCGCGCGAAACCAGCTTGACGTCCTTCCCGAACAAGCGGTTGTAATGCTCGATGAAATGGGCAACGAAGGCCGGAATAGCCTCGCGACGCTCGCGAAGAGGCGGAACCAGGATTGCCGCCGCGTGCAGGCGGTAGTAGAGGTCGTCGCGGAACTGTCCCGCCTTGACCATCGCGAGAAGATCGCGGTTGGTGGCCGCGACCAGACGGATATCAACCTTATAGCAATGCGACGAGCCGACCGGCTGAATTTCGTGAGTCTCAACCGCCCGCAGCAGCTTGGGCTGGAGCCGCAGCGGCAGCTCGCCGATTTCGTCAAGAAATAACGTTCCGCCGTTGGCCGAGCGAAAATATCCGAGCGAATCCTCGCGGGCGTCCGTAAACGCCCCACGCACGTGTCCGAACAGCTGCGATTCGGCCAGCGACTCGACCAGGTTGGAACAGTTGAAGGTGACGAACGGCCCCCCGGGTACCGGGCCGAGCGTATGCAACGCGCGGGCGACCAGTTCTTTGCCGGTGCCTGACTCGCCATTGATCAGGACGGTTGCTTTGTATGGACTCAGGCGTGAAATGGTCTTCAGTACCTTGCGCACTTGCGCCGACCTCACCACCATCCCCCCAACCCGCTCCGATCCAAGCGCAAGATGCTCCAGGCTGAGCCATTCGCACGCGGCTGCCGTCGGCTCGCCGCGGTGGCTCTGCACCGCGGAAATCGACGTTCCGTTCGCCGTGTACTCTTGAGGACGCATCTTTGGTTCTTCCCCCTGTCCTTGTCCTTGACCTACAGTCAGTTATTAATTCCTACTTACAAGTTGTAGGGTTCGGATATATTCGAGTAGTGGCTTGTCTGTCAAGCTGTTCGGGGCACATTTTATCGGCTGGCTTGCGCAAATGCGAGCGCTGTTGTGTTCTGTCATCGCGCCATCCGATCGAGCGCAAAAGTGATAGGAGTCGCCGCAATCGGTCCTCAGGAGGATTCTCATCATGGACGGAAGCATTAGAGCATGCCCGGATGTGCAGCGGTAGAGCAACGACACAATTTCATGACTGATTAGCAATATCTATAGAATGACACAAGTCATAAAAGAGAGATTTATCATCTAAAAAAATGTGTAAACATATCACTGGCAGCGCAAAGTTCTTTTGTTTTTGAGCTGCGGCGACTTCCTCGCTCAGACTGCTGCGGGTATGACGTGGTGGTGAACAAGGGCGCGTGCGTGGAGCGCCTCGACAAATCGGCTGGCAGTTGCGAATGGTTTGGGATAAGTGAGGCGCCTGGTTGGGGT
>JBGPNU010000359.1:0-3114 GCA_041487675.1 Binatus sp. (SeqCode) | reverse complement strand
TTTGCCGAACACGGGGCGATGGGTCTGCTTCGCCTGCGCGAGAACCTGTCGGAGCAGATTCGATTCCTGGATTCCGTGCGACACGCAATCGACATCGGTCGCGGGACGCAGCGGCACCTTGACCGGCGAGTTAAACGTCGCGCGCACCTCGACGATGCTCGCTTCGGGGCCGCGCGGGTGAACGCCGAACGTATAAACAGTCGAGGCGTTGAGCTCCGGTTCGGCCGCGTAGGTGCCGACGACACTCTTGATCCGTCCGCAATCGGCGTCGTGCAAGGTGAAGCGCGGACCGACGGTCTCGATGATCCCGGCGTTAGAATCCTCGGCCTGAACGCGCAATCCGTTTTGCGCGATTACGTGGTTCACGGCGTCCCATGCGAGGTCGTAGGGCAGCGGAATCACCACTTGCTGGCGCGCGTCGGGAGGCGGCTGGGTAGTAGGCGGATAGATGCATCCAGCCGCAAAAACAGCCGCCAGGATGGCGGGGATCACGTCTTTCACCGAGCACATTATCGAATTCGCCAGGTCGCTCCGGCGGGGAATGATAGCAGAAAAATTGTGAAACCTTTGAAAGGTTTCACGCTTCCCACAATGTCCACTCGGGTTGTGCTGTTAATACTGTGGGAGGTGTGGAACCTTTCAAAGGCTCCACAAATGCTCCCCATTGGGCGAATCTTTATGATATTGTCGCCTCGTTCGGGGCAGGTTTTCAGCGTATGTTGCTGCCGACCGCCCCGCAAAAGGTTGCCGTTATGTCGGGTCATTCGAAATGGAGTTCGATCAAGCACAAGAAGGCGATAACCGACTCCAAGCGCGGGCGCGTCTTCACCAAGCTGATCAAGGAGATCACTATCGCGGCGCGCCTGGGCGGCGGCGACCTTAATTCCAATCCGCGCCTGCGCACGGCGGTAACGCTGGCCAAGAAGCAATCGATGCCCAACGACAATATCGATCGCGCAATCAAGAAGGGCACCGGAGAGTTGGGCGGCGCGACCCTCGACGAAATTACCTACGAGGGCTACGGGCCGGGCGGAGTCGCAGTCATGGTCGATGTGTTGTCGGACAATCGCAATCGCACGGTCGCCGAATTGCGCTTAATCTTTTCGCGTCGCGGCGGCAACCTGGGCGAGACCGGATGCGTCGGCTGGATGTTCAAAAAGCGCGGCGTAATCGGAATCGAGAAGTCGGCAATCGACGAGGACAAGCTGCTCGAACTCGCGCTCGACGCGGGCGCCGATGACGTTACCAGCGACAGCGAAACGTTCCAGGTGCTCGCATCGCCGGACAAATTGCACGCGGTGCGCGAGCGGCTCGAAAAAGCCGGCCTTGCGATCGCGCATTCGGAAGTTACGCGGATTCCCGAAAATACGGTCGCGGTTTCCGGCCATGCGGCCGAGCAGGTACTCAAGCTGATGGAAGAACTGGAGGATCATGACGACGTGCAAAGCGTCGCCGCAAACTTCGACATCAGCGACGAAGAGCTGGCGCAGTTCTCGGCGGCTTGAGGAGCGCCGGGCGCGATTTGCGGAGGTGGGGTATGCGGATACTCGGGGTGGACCCGGGGAGTGCGGTTTGCGGTTACGGCGTGGTCGAAGGCCGCCCCGGCGACAGCAGTTTCGTAGCCGCCGGCACGATTCGCTCCGCATCGCTCGAGCCGGGGCCAAAGCGGCTCCGCCGGATTCACGAAAATCTGCTTTCAATAATCGACGAGTACTTGCCCGAAGCGCTCAGCCTGGAGCGCCATTTCGTCGCGACCAATGTTCAAAGTGCGTTTCGCCTGGGCGAAGCCCGCGCGATGGCCATGCTGGCGGCGGCGGAGCGCGAGCTGCCTCTGTTCGAATATCCACCCAATGAAGTGAAGCTCTGCGTCGCGGGTCACGGTCATGCCGACAAGGCCCAGGTGAAGTACATGGTGCGCAAACTGCTTCGACTCGACGCCGCTATCGAGCTCGCCGACGATGCGGCCGACGCGCTTGCGATAGCACTTTGCCATCTCGGGCGCGGACGCTTGCCCAACCTGGTCGAGGCGATTGAACGGGTCGCGGCGGGCCCACCCGCGGGGCGTCCGAGAAAGCCGAGGCTCGCGCCGCAATGATCGCATCGCTCACCGGAACCCTGACGGTTCGCGACGCCGGCCGAATCGTGGTCGAGACCGGCGGCGTCGGCTACGAAGTGTTGATACCGCTCAGCACTTTCTACCGGCTCGCTGCGACCGGCGATCGCGTGGCACTCGAGATAAGGCAGGTCGTGCGCGAGGACGCGATCACGCTCTACGGATTTTCCAGCGCCATTGAGAAACGCGCCTTCGACCTTTTGATGAGCGTGCAACACGTCGGACCGAAACTCGCGCTCGCTATTCTCTCGGTCCTCGCGCCCGAAGAACTGGTCGCGGCAATTATCAAGGGCGATGTCGCGCGAATCGACGCGGTGCCCGGCGTCGGGCCCAAGGTCGCCGAGCGAGTGGTGCGTGAGCTGCGCGACAAGGCCGGGGATCTGAAACTCGCCGGGCCGGCACTTCCGAGTTCCAATGGCGCCGCTGGCGCTGCGGCCAACAGCGCGCCGGCTGGTCCGCTCGATGAAGCTATTTCCGCGCTGGTCAACCTGGGGATGAAACCGGTCGAAGCAAAACGCGTGGTCGAGACCGTGGTCGCGGAAGACGGCTCCGCGGCTAACAATTCGGAACTGATAATTCGCAAGTCATTGGCGGTGCTGCTTGGCGAAAAGTAAGCCGCATGAAGATCGCGACGCGGCCGCGCCGGCGCCCGCAAAGCTCGAAGGACGCGTGACGGCGCGCGTCGGTGTCGAGGAGGATCGCAAGCTCGACCTCGCGCTGCGCCCGCGTGCGCTCGCGGAGTTCGTCGGGCAGGAGCGGACCAAGAAGATCCTCGGGATGTCGATAAAGGCGGCGCATGGACGCGCCGAAGTACTCGATCACGTGCTGTTCTCGGGACCGCCCGGACTCGGCAAGACTTCGCTCGCGCATATTATCGCGCGGGAACTCGGCGTGAACCTGCACGTAACCTCGGGGCCCGCGATCGAGCGTGCCGCCGACCTCGCGGCAATCGTAAATAATCTCGAACAGCACGACGTCCTGTTTATCGATGAGATTCATCG
>JBGPNU010000358.1:0-3143 GCA_041487675.1 Binatus sp. (SeqCode) | reverse complement strand
GATAAAGCCACTGGCCGCGGAGTTGCGCGCGCGCAGCTGGCATGACATGGCGCGCGAATTCGTCGCGGTCGTGGAAGATGTTCGGCCGGCGATCGGCGGATAAATCGACAAGGTTACCACCAGGGTGGAAGAAATTAGCGCACTGCCCGCAAGCGCCGGCTCCGCCGAGTGCCCCGCGCCGCTGCGCGAGAGCGAGTCCGCGCCTGGACGCAGCCGCACTGCGCTTGCCGCGTTCTCATGGATCACGCTGGTCGCGCGCAGCGTCATCACGATGGCAGCGGGCTTCGTCGCGACTCCCTATCTATTGCGATTTTTGGGAGCGGAGCGGCTCGGTGCGTTTCGAGCGTCGCAACAGTGGACGAACTACCTGACGTTTCTTTATGTCGGACTCGGGCCAACTCTAGTCGTGCTGCTGCTCAAACCCGCGAGCAGAGGCGATCTTGCCGCAACGGTGGGCGTACTGAAATCAGGGATGCGGATCACGATGCGGCAAACTCTGTGGGTCGTATTGCCGGCGGGAATCGTAATCGCCTGGTTCATGCCGGAGCTGGTCGGCGTATCGGCTTCCCTCCGCAGCGAGCTTCGCTGGGGGACGATTCTCGGCCTCGTGTCTTTTCTGCTCGCGCCGCTGGACGTGTTCAGGGCGGTGCTCGCATGTCGTCAGTTGGGCTCGCTGGTCAATCTTGGGCTTTCGGTTCAATCGGTGGCGATATCCGGAGTCGCAGTCTGGCTCGCATGGCTCGGATGGGGCCTGCCAGGTCAGTTTGTCGCAAGTGTGATCGGAATTGCCGCCTTCTCGGCAATATCAGCGTACTTTGCCGTTAGTCATTTGTCCGGATACATGAACAGCCGCCGAGTCGAGGTCGATCCTACGGAGCTATGGAACCTGCGCTGGCCGATGTTCCTGACCGGCATCGGCGGACAGATGAACATGTTTACCGACTATATAATCGTAAGCCTGGTGGCGGACCCGGCGGCGGTGGTTACCTTCTCAATTACCCAGCGCCTCATGACCGTGCTGGGTGGCTTCGTTTCAGCGTTCAGCGAAGTGAGTTGGGCGGGACTCGCCGAACTGCGAGTCGCGGGGCAATCCGAGTTGTTCGAGCGCAGAGTACTCGAACTGATCAGAATATTTCTCGGGGCCGGGCTGTGCCTGCTGGCGACGCTTGCGGCGTTCAATCAACATTTCGTGCGGCTTTGGGTGGGGCTCCCTTACTATGGCGGTGACGCTCTGACCGTGTTGACCGCAGTGCAGACGGCGGTGGTCGCATATTTCATGTTTTTCGGCTGGACGATCGATATGGCCGGCGACACCAGGTACAGAGTCGTCGTGGCCCTTCCCGGTGCGATCCTCAACATTATCTTGAGCGCGCTTCTGGGGAGATCGCTGGGTCTATATGGAGTGACGCTTGCCACAGTCGTTGCCTATTTGATCGGAGAGGCGTGGTATTCGCCATACCTGTTTTGCAATCGATATGGAGTAAGCGGCCGGGTCGTAGTGCGGGAGACAATTCGATCGATTGTGCTCGCGGCGCCATGGGCCGCCCTTGTCTGGTGGACGATCGCTCGTTCAAGCTTCGTGATGGGGTGGTTTAGTTTTACTGCCGCATTCGGCGCCGCAGCGCTGGTCACCACGGCCTATGCGTGGTTCGTCGTGCTGCGAACCGAAGATCGTACATTGTGGCGGATGCGCGCGACGGCAATCCTGAATAGCCGGAGCTCTCGCGGCGCGATCCGCTGAACGCCAATATCTCGAAACGAGACCGCCCGATTGACTACATGGCACCTGATTACCGGCGAATATCCGCCCCAGCCGGGAGGCGTGAGTGATTACACGCGGCTGGTTGCGACTCAATTGGCTCGCGCCGGCGACGTGGTCAATGTATGGGCGCCCGGCCCGGACCGGTCGGAGTCGGTCGAAGCGAGAACGGTCGAAGCGAGAATGGTCGAAGATGGTACGATCGTGCATCGTCTGCCAGGGCATTTTGGTCTGAGTGCGCTCCGGGTTCTCGATCGCGCGCTTCACGCGACGCCCGGGCGAATCCTGGTCCAATACGTGCCGCATGCTTTCGGAATGAAGGCGATGAATTTACCATTCGCCTTATGGCTATATGCCCGGCGCAAAATGGATATCGCAGTGATGTTCCATGAAGTCACCTTTCCGATCCACCGTTCGCAGGCGCCGAGGCATAATCTGCTCGGCGCGGCCAATCGGACGATGGCGGCGCTCGCCGCGCACGCCGCGCGGCGAATTTTCGTCTCCACTGTTTCGTGGGAAAAGCCGCTGCGGAGCCTCATACCGGAAGACACGCGGGTCGTATGGCTGCCGGTTCCGAGCAATATTCCGGTCGTGAAAGACCGCGAAGGTATCGCGGCAGTTCGCCGCAGCTTTTCACCGGCGACGGGCCCGCTGATCGGGCATTTCGGAACCTTCGGCGGCGATATCGCAGGCTTGCTCGATAAGATATTGCCTGCTCTGCTGGACGAAGTTCCGGGGGCCAACGTAATTCTGATCGGCCGCAACAGCGAACAATACGCAACCGCGATTGCGCGCGAGCGTCCCGAACTCGCGCGACGAGTCCGCGCATCGGGTTCGCTGCCGCCCTGCGAAGTCTCGATGTGTATCAGCGCCTGCGATCTGCTCGTGCAGCCATATCCCGGCGGAATTGCAACCCGACGGGGCAGCGCGATGGCGGGGCTGGCGCATGGCCGCGCAATCGTCACAAATAGCGGTCACTTGACCGAGCCGTTGTGGTTCGAGCGGCGGGCGGTCGCGATGGCGCCGGCGGCCGATGTTGCCGCGATTGCCGCGCTCGCACGAGATCTTCTTGGCGACACCGCGCGCCGCGAACATTTGGGAAAGTCGGGCGCGAGGTTGTATGCCGACAGGTTCGATATCTGTCATACGATCGCTGCGTTGCGGGCCGCGTAGATGAATCTCAGTTCCCCCATCGAATCTACACTTGCGACCGCCGCGCGATCCGAATTGGCAGATGCGCGCCTGCGCGTATGCTACGTAATCGAGAGCGGCACCGACGTTCGCACCGTGGAGGGCCTCGCAGCTCGATTCGACTTGACGCTGGTCGCGCGTCGTATGCTCGACGGCGTGGAAATCAGCCATCCGCCGGATTGCGAGTTCAATT
>JBGPNU010000357.1:0-3150 GCA_041487675.1 Binatus sp. (SeqCode) | reverse complement strand
GCCCCCTGCGCGCGGTAGTAGGCGATCGGCCCGAAGAAAATCTTCCCACGCGCCACTTCCTTGACATCGACAAACCCCGCCTCGTCCATAAGCGACGTCATTCGACCTTCGATACGGTCTGCGACGTGCCCCGCCCGATGCAGCAGATGACCCACAACTCCGGTGGGCGTGCCATCCGCCGGAGCGAAGTCGAGCAGATGAAGTGAGCCGCCGGTCCTGAGCACGCGGCGAATTTCGCCAAGGGTCGCCGACTTCTCGTTCGGCATCAGATGGTGGAACATGAAGGACGAGAACACGCGGTCGAACGCCGCATCCGGATACGACATATGGTCCGAGAAACCGCGATCGAACTCGACTGAAAGCCCGGCTCGGTTCGCCTTGCGCTTCCCAAGAGATAAAGCCTGTGGGTCCGGGTCCAGTCCGACGACCTCGGCCTCGGGATGCAGTCTTTTGATAAGCACCGCCAGCGATCCGGTGCCGCATCCGATATCGAGCACGCGGAATCCGGATTTGATCTCCGCTTGTTCGATCAGCCTTCGTTTGGTTGCATCTACTCCGAGGATCCACAGGAGCGGATCATAGAGCGGCAGCAGCCATCGTTTTCCAAACGCCGGAATGTAACTTCGCTCGGCTTCATCCATAGTTCTCGCCTCCTCGATTGAAAGCGCGAAATCACTTGCCCGCGCCCAGGTACCGTACCCGAATTGGCGTCTCGACTACCGCACCCTTCCTGAGCTCCACGCGCATCGCACGCGCTTTCGGCCGCGATGAAACGATCTCGCTGAGCCGCGTTCCGACAAAATGGGCCGCGGCGCCATCGCCATCGCCATTCCTCCATGATGCGGTTGCAGTCATCAAGTTGTGCGAGTTTGAATTAGTATTCAACATGGAAATCACAGTTAAACAGTTAAAGGTTAAAAAGTTAAAATGCTCTCGAATAGGTGAAGGAATCAGAAGTGAGAAATAGCATCTTTACCTTTGCAACGCTCTCGATGCTTCTGCTGAGCGGCGTATTCACCGTCTATGGCCGCGAATCGATTGACGATGCGCCGGATGTCACGCCCGGAGTTTTCACCAATCCCCAACGCGTGACGATTCTGGGCTACGCCCAAGATGCGATGGAGCCGTTTGTCAGCCTCGACGGCAAGTACCTGTTTTTCAACAATTCGAACGATCCGAAAGTGGACACCAATCTGTACTACGCGACGCGTATCGACGATTTGACCTTCCAATTCAAGGGCGAGATTGTGGGCGTCAATACGACCGCGCTGGACGCAGTCGCCTCGATGGATACCAACAACAAATTCTATTTCGTCTCGACCAGAAGTTACGCCTCGACTTTTTCAACTATCTATTGGGGCGATTTTTCGGGTGGCAGCGTGTCCGGTGTCGGGCTGGTGCCGGGAATTTCAAAACAGAAGCCGGGATTCGTAAATTTCGACGCGGCGATAAGTCCCGACGGCAACACGCTCTACTTCGTGGACAGTTTCTTCGGCTCCGCCGGGTTTCCGCAAAACGCGGAGCTCACGATCGCCAAGCGCAAGGGCGATCACTTCGTGCGTCTCGCGAACAGCCGGCGCATCATGCGCAAGATCAACACCAACGCGCTCAACTATGCGCCCTGTCCTTCGGCCTCGGGACTCGAATTTTTTTTCACCCGGTTCGATCCGGCAAATCCGACAGGCCCCGCGATCTACACGGCCAGCCGCGCGAAAACGTCGAAGCCATTCAGGACCCCGATGAAAATCGCGGCGATTACCGGATTCGTGGAAGCGCCCACGCTCTCCGCCGATGGGAAGTCGCTCTACTACCACAAGAACGAAAGCGGCGTGTTCGTGATCTACCGGGTAACCCGGCCGTGACCGATTACCTCGCCCGTTCTTTCACGGGAGGTGCCACTGGCACACGGAGGCCGAGCGAGCGAGGTAGGTGAGGGTGCAGGTGATCGAGCCGCGTTACACTGCGCCGCTATCGCGCAACCCGCCGATTTCCTCCCACGTGTAGCCAAGCTCGAGCAGCACTTCCTCGGTATGCTGCCCATGCTCGGGCGCGAGCTTCGCCGCGGTCGTCACTTCGCCGTTGATCGTCACCGGTGTGCCCGAGACCAGCACCTTGCCGGCGATCGGATGGTCGAGTTCGAGCAGGTATCCATTGACCCGCGCCTGCTCGCTTTTCAGCATCGATCGGTAGTCAACGACTTCGGTCGCGAGGATGTCGGCGTCGGTGAGTTCCTTCAGCCACTCGCGGCTGCTCTTGCGGGGAAAAATTTCGTCGAGCACTTTCTGAATCTTGTCGCCGTGAAAATTGCGAATCACATTGTCGGAGTACTCGGGATCTTTCTCCAGATGCTCGATGCCGACGACCTTGCAGAACGACGGCCAGCGCTTTTCATCCACGCCCGCTATGCAGATGTGTCCGTCGCTGGTCGGGAACGCGCCCCATACCCCGTGCAAAAACTGATGGCCCCGGCCGGCGCGCTCCGGCTCATTCCCGGTGATCGACGTGTAGTTGATCTCCATCCCCTGCATCGCGATCATTGTGCCGTATATCGACGCATCGACTTTCTGCGCCTGGCCGGTCCGCTCCCGCGCGAACAGCGCCGCAAGAATCCCGCTCGCCAGACTGAGCGCCCCCGAATGGTCCGCGACCAGTATCCCCGACGGCAGCGGCGGGTCGGCCGGCATTCCGGTCTTCGCCATCACGCCGCTCGCCGCCTGCGCGAGCGTATCGCGGCTCGGCCGCGTCACCCACGGTCCTTTCGGTCCCCACGAGCTTCCCTGCGCATACACGATGCGCGGATTCAGCTTGCGCGCCTCCTCGTAGCCGAGACCCAGCCGATCGAGCACGCCGGGCCGGTAGTTGGTCACCAGCACGTCGTACGATTTCAGCATCCGCCGAATGATTTCGATCGCGTCGGGCTTCTTCAGATCCGCCGTGATGCTGCGTTTGCCGCGATTCATCGCGATGAAATAATGCGAGACGGTCGCGTTCTTCACGTCCGGCCCGCCGATAAGCGCGGTCAGCATCCAACGGCTCAAGTCGCCGGTCTCCTTGTTTTCGATCTTGACGACGTCGGCGCCCATGTCGGCGAGAAACAGCGCCGCGAACGGTCCCTGGATTTCCTGCGCGATCTCGACGACTTTGATTCCT
>JBGPNU010000356.1:0-3162 GCA_041487675.1 Binatus sp. (SeqCode) | reverse complement strand
ATTTACTACTGAGTATTGGCGGCAATCGCTTCTTTACCCATCCAGTCTCTTGATCATAGGCATATGCGAGTTGGATACAACTCATTTCGGCGTGATTCGGAGCTACAATCTGGATACCCATTGGTAATCCCTGTTCGTTGAAGCCAGCCGGCACATTGAGCGCCGGACAACCCGACATAGTCACCGGTACTGCGACCTCCATCCATCGATGATAGGTATCCATCGCCCTGCCGTTTATCTGTTTCGGCCAATGTGTCGAGGCATCGAATGGAAACACCTGTGCCGACGGAAGCACGAAGTAATCGTATCTCTCAAAAAATCGGCGCACCGCCTGATACCAGGCGCTGCGGACCGTGCCGGCCTCTGAAATCTCGTCAGCGCTGAGCCGCGTACCGTTCTCAATCTCCCACTGCAGCTCGGGTTTCATAAGCGCACGCTTGGCAGGATCGTTGTAGAACTGCTTGAATCGTGCGGCCACTTGCGATGCGCGAATTTTCAGCCAGTTCCGCCAGACCTGCTCGATGGGAAAATCCGGCCGCGCCTCTTCGACGATACATCCGAGCCGCTCGAATACTCCGAGCGATCGCGTGCATAGTTCGAGAACGCCGGGCTCGAACGGTAAATATCCTCCGAAGTCTCCGAGCCACGCAACGCGAATGCCCTTGAAGTCGCGTTCGAGCGGTCCCGAAAATATCGCCGGGTCCTGCCTGATCGAGAGCGGTGCACGCGCATCGTAGCCCGACTGAATTGTGAGCAGCATCGCAAGATCGGGAATCGTCCGCGCCATCGGCCCATGCACCGAGAGCGACGGCATGAAGACATCAGTCAAATCGGACGGAACCCGGCCAAACGATGTGCGGAAACCAAACACGTTCCCGAACGCGGCCGGATTGCGCAACGATCCCGCGTGATCGCTGCCGTCGCACACCGGGAGCATCCTGAGTGCGAGCGCCACCGCGGCGCCACCGCTGCTGCCGCCGCAGGTCTTCGACTGATCGTAGGCGTTGAGCGTCGTGCCGAACACGTCATTGTAGGTTTGCGATCCCAGCCCGAACTCGGGGACGTTGGTTTTGCCGATAATGATGCTGCCCGCCAGCTTCATTCGCTCGACGATGATCGAGTCGGCTTTCGGCACAAAGTCTTTGAACAGTGGCGAGCCCAACGTCGTGCGGATCCCCTTGGTCGGCTCGAGATCCTTGATGGCCTGCGGAAACCCATGCATCCTGCCGAGATATTCGCTGCGTGCGAGTTGCTCATCGCGACTCTTCGCCTGCTTCAACAGGTCATCACGATTCTGTAGCGAGACGATCGCGTTGACACGGGGATTTAAGCGATCGATGTGATCGAGATACGAGTTCATCACCTCGACGCATGAGACGCGCTTCGACTTGATCGCACTCGATAGCGCAACCGCATCGAGCTTTACAATTTCCGGGATGTCCAACCGCTGGTCCATGCTTTCCTGGCTCTGCTCACAACTTTTGCGCGACCTCCCAGCCGATCTCGGCCATCAGTCGCGCCCGCGCACCGCGCTCTGCGGCGTCGGGAGCGCTCGCGGTGCCGATTTTCGCGCGCATCGCAATTCCTTGCGCAATCGCCGCCGCACGGAAGAATGAAAACGCGACGAAGAACATCAGATCGGGGACCGCGGTCCGGCCGACGCGCTTGCAGTAGCTGGCGACAAATTCATCCTCGCTCGGAATCCCGAGCGATTTCAAATCCACGCCCTGAAAACTCAACACCCCGTCGATACCGGGCGGGCAATGGTAGGGACGGCAGGCCCATCCCAGATCGCCCAGCGGATGCCCGAGCGTCGAGAGCTCCCAGTCGAGCACCGCGACAACTCGCGGCTCGTCCGGATCGAAGATGATGTTCTCGATGCGGTAGTCGCCGTGTGCGATCGTTGTCTCGTCGCCGGCGGGAATATGCAGCGTGAGCCATTCGATCAGGCGATCCATCTCCGGGATCTCCTCGGTCTTCGACAGTTCGTATTGCTTCGACCAGCGCGCGACCTGGCGTGCGACGTACGCCGCCGGCCGGCCGTAGTCGCCAAGTCCCACCGCGCGAAAATCGACCTTGTGCAGTCGCGCTAGGACGTCGTTCATCGAGTCGTAGCAGGCCGCGCGTTCATCCGGGCTTGAGTCGGGCATGAACGGATCGCGCATGATGCGCCCGGCGACGAAGTCCATCACGAAGAAAGCTGTGCCGATCACGCCCGTGTCCTCGCACAGCAGATGCACGCGCGGCACCGGGACATCAGTCGCCGCGAGCGCCTTGATAATCCGAAATTCGCGCTCGACTTGATGCGCCGATTGAAGCAGCGTCCCGGGCGGCTTCTTGCGCATCACGAAACGCGCCGCCGGCGTCTCGAGCATGTAAGTCGGGTTCGACTGCCCGCCGACGAACTGCCGAATCTTGAGCGGCCCGCGAAAACCCGGCATCCGATCCGTCAAGTAGTGTTCGAGGCGGACCTCATCGAAACGATGAATCGCCCGAACCGGCGTCAGGTCATCTTCGATCGGCATATCTATTGTTCTTGCACGCAACTCTGAATCTCAGTCTGCGCGGCGTCGGTGTCGATTGGATTCAGATGCGGCTGGCCGGTCAGAAGCCCCCACCCGATTTCCTCCCTGATGTAGTAAACGCGGGCTTCGGTGCGGATTTCTACTTCATCGGCACTGTCGGTATGCACGCTGCAGATGACCTTCTGCCCGGCCGGAACGACAAAAGCATGATAACCGCCCGGACCGATACGCACCGTGTCTTCGCCGCAGGTGACGTCGGGCCGGAGCGCCGAGCTGCCGTAAGCGTAGGGCCGGTAAACGTAGATCACTGCATGGGCCGGCGGTGGCGGGATTTTTTCGAATGGCCGGCCCTGCACCGCGCATCCAATCGTGAGCACGCTGATGCCCGCGCTGCAAACCAGGATTGCCACAAGCTGGCGAGTCATCTGCGGGCGGGAGCGGCCACAGGTTTTCCGGAACTGGCGGCAATCTCGGCCAATCGGTTCTCATCGCTGTAGAGCTTCTGATCGATCCTTTGTCGTACCGCCTCGCGAGCGGCATCCTCCAATTCCTTGTGAGTCGGCTGCGAGTAGAGGTTGTATGATTTCGACACGTGCTCTTTGGCGGTGTAGTCACCGAGCACCCGCTCGCCATCGTT
>JBGPNU010000355.1:0-3163 GCA_041487675.1 Binatus sp. (SeqCode) | reverse complement strand
TCAAGATTGGCAATCCCGCGAGCTGGAAAGGCGCGACCAATGCCCGCGATGAATCCGGCGGCGTTATCGACATGGTCACCGACTCGGAAATCCTCGTCGCGTATCGGCTTATCGCGGCCGGCGGAGTATTCGCCGAACCCGCGTCGGCGGCATCGGTCGCCGGACTCCTCAAATATGCGGCGACCGGAATGCTGAAGCCCGGATCGATCGTCGTCTGCACGCTGACTGGTCACGGTCTTAAGGATCCTGACACGGCGCTCAAGAATTTGAGCAATACGATCGTCGTCGAGCCGGACATCGCGAAAGTGCTGAAGGTCCTGGAGCGCGAATGATGCCTCAATATTCGGGGGAGAAGACCCGCGCGATTCGAAGCGCCCTGACGCGATGAAGTACATAATTATTCACGGCGACGGGATGGCCGATTGGCCGTGCGAGGAACTCGGACGCAGGACTCCGCTCGAGGCCGCGCGCAAGCCCAACATGGACCTGCTCGCGACTCGCGGCACGCTCGGAATGGTCGCGACGATTCCCAAGGGCATGCCGTCAGGCAGCGACGTCGGCACCATGACGATGCTCGGCTACGATCCGGCCCGCTATCACACCGGCCGCGCGCCGATTGAAGCCGCGAGCCAGAACATCGAGATGGGTCCGCGCGACGTCGTGTTCCGGATGAACCTCGTCGCGCTGAAACCCGGCGACGGCGGCGCGCTCGTGATGGATGATTTCACCTCAGGCCACATCACGAGCGAGGAGGCCGCGCAGATCGTCGATGACATCCGGATCGAACTCGGCGGCGACGGAATCGAATTTTTCAACGGCGTCAGCTACCGGCATCTGATGATGTGGCGCGGTGGAATCGCGACCACCCATCTAACCCCTCCGCACGACATCACCGGCAAGCCCGTCGAACCTCATCTGCCCAAGGGCGCCGGCGCGGATCTCCTGCGCAACCTGACCACTCGCGCCGCAAAAATTTTATCCGCGCATCCGGTGAACAAGGCGCGCCGCGCCGCGGGCAAGACCGAGGCGAACTCGATCTGGCTGTGGGGGCAGGGCACCCGCCCCTCGGTGCCGACGCTCAAGGAACGTTTCGGGGTCGAGGGCTCGGTGATTTCCGCCGTCGATCTGGTCAATGGTCTCGGCAGGCTGGCCGGGCTGAATCTTATCAAGGTGCCGGGCGCCACCGGTTTTCTCGATACCGATTACGCCGCAAAGGCGCGCTATGGTCTCGACTCGCTCAAATCGCGCGACTTCCTCCTGCTGCATATCGAAGCACCCGACGAGGCTGGTCACATGGGACGCGCCGATCTCAAAAAGGAAGCGATCGAGCGGATCGACGAACTGATCATCGGCCCGATGATCGAGGGACTCGGTGCGTTCGGCGATTTCGCGATCCTGCTGATGCCCGATCATGCGACTCCAAGCCAGCTCAAGACGCATTCGCCCGAACCGGTGCCGTTCGCGCTGATGAAATCGGCGGAGTTGAAGTCGGGCGCCGCCGTCGCCCGCCGATACACCGAAGCTGACGGGGCCGGGACCGGGCTGGTCGTCGGCGACGGCTATCACCTGATAGAATCGTTGTTCGGAAGCGATTTTACTTTCACCTCGAACTGACCGGGAGGCGCCAATGGAGCGGAATCTTGCCCTCGAAGTGGTGCGCGCAACCGAAGCCGCCGCGCTGGCGGCTGCGCGTTTCATCGGCAAGGGCGATGACCGCATGGCGGATCGGGCCGCGTGCGACGCGATGCGCAAGACGCTCAACTCGGTCGCGATGGACGGCAAGATCGTTGTCGGCGAGGGCAACGCCGACGACGCCGAGTTCCTCTACGAAGGCGAGATCGTCGGCACCGGCGCGGGAACCGAGATTGACGTCGCGCTCGACGCAATCGAAGGCTCGCTCATCTGCGCGACCGGCGGACCCAACGCGCTGTCATGCGTCGCGCTCGCCGAACGCGGCCGAATCCTGCGATGCCCCGACACCTACATGGACAAGGTCGCGTGCGGACCCTCTGGCCGTGGCGTAATCGATATCGATAAATCGCCAACCGACAATCTGAAAGCTCTGGCCGAAGCGAAACGGGTCTATGTCGAGGATTTGCGGGTCGCGATCCTCGATCGCCCGCGCCATGAAAAGCTGATCAATGAAGTGCGCCGGGCCGGCGCCGGCATCAAGATGATCTCAGCCGGCGATCTTTCCGCCGCGATTGCGACTACCCGCCCCGAGAGCGAAATCGACATGCTCATCGGGATCGGCGGCGCGCATCAGGGCGTGCTCGCCGGGGCCGCGATTCGTTCGGCCGGCGGCGAGATGCAATGCAGATTCATGCCGCGCAACCCCGAAGAAGCGGAAGCCTGCCTCGCGATGGGCATCATCGACCTGAAGCATAGCTACACGCTCGAGGAACTGGCGGGCGAAAATGTTATGTTCGCGGCGACCGGCGTAACTACCGGCGATTATTTGCGCGGGGTGCGATTCTTCTCCGGCGGGGCGATGACCAATAGCGTCGTGATGCGCTCGAAGACGCGCACCATTCGTTTCATCGAAGCAATTCACCATTTCGATTTCAAACCCGAGTACTAAGCCGCATCGCGCCGCGATGGTTCGTGGTTCGGCGGGTTCTCGGTCAAAGCAATTACAAAGAGAGAGAGTGGAAAATGTGGCTACGTGTTTCGATCGACAAACAGCCTGCAATGATCAACGGTGACCTGGTGCTCAAGATCGTGGAAATTCCCGACGGAAAAGGGCGCCGCGGATGCCACGTTTACCTGTCGCTTACGGAATACATCCTTGTGGATCAGTCGCTGCACGAGATAATGCTCTCGCTGGGCTTCGAAGAACGGCAGTAATCCTTGGCCGCGTTTCTGGAGCCCGACCTCAATAGCGATGTCACCGATTGTGCCGGTGCTATGGCTCGCAATGAAATTCTCGGTCGCAGTCTCCGCGCACAACGCCCACCGCCCTGGTCACTGGCCGCCGAGCGACGACGTCACCCGAGAGATTATTCGACAGGTGCTATCGCCGGCGTTGCTGTTTGGCAAACGGATGATAATTGCCGCTGAACGCGCCGCGGCGTGAGGCGCCGAGGGGACCAGGCTCACATCATCTGCAAAGCCTGGCAGGTGTTCGACTCCGACTTGAATTGACCGCTCAAGCACGAGAGTT
>JBGPNU010000354.1:0-3210 GCA_041487675.1 Binatus sp. (SeqCode) | reverse complement strand
CCGACGCGCCCGCCGCGAAGCGCGTTGATCTTGCCTCTCCCAGTGTCGGGAGAGGCCGACGCGAGACCTTGAGTGTCGGGTGAGGGACCTCACGTTAATTTTGCGGCGCATCAGACAATCGCGCCGCAGATGTCCCTCACCCTAACCCTCTCCCGACAACGGGCGAGGGAACCAGAACTCTCCTCACCCACACTTCTAACAGGCCCTCAGGGCCGCATCCTATTTTTTCCTATACCACCAGGAAGCGCGAAACCCAGGGTGGGTTTCGCATCCGAATCCTTCCCAGTCCCGTCCCTTGCCCGGCCCCTGCGTTTCGATCCCGCCGCATCCTTCTATATGCTCGGCGCGGGAGGCCTTGATTCGTGGCCGAGAATTTTCAGAAGGAAAGCCCGCTCGATCGATTCTTCAACCGCCTGACGGGTCGAGCGGTGAAGCTCGGAATCGCTCCCGGATACATGCGGCTACTCGAAGTCCGCGGCCGAAAATCGGGCAAACTCTTCACCACCCCGGTCAACCTACTCGAATTCCAGGGACGCCGAGTCCTGGTCGCAGTACGCGGCGAGACGGCGTGGGCCCGAAATGCGCGCGCGGCAGGCCGCGTTACCTTGCGCCGGGGCGGAAATGCGGAATCACTCCGGGTTCGCGAACTTGCCGACGCCGACAA
The DNA here is from genome assembly GCA_041487675.1 of Binatus sp. (SeqCode). Lineage (GTDB taxonomy): Bacteria > Desulfobacterota > Binatia > Binatales > Binataceae > Binatus. The sequence continues at coordinate 2,546 of JBGPNU010000354.1, read as the reverse complement.
GCCCGAGATCATCAAGGCATTCCTCGACCGATTCACCTCCCAGGTCCAGCGCTTCTTCGACGTACCCGCCGGGTCGCCGGCCGACGCGTTTCGAGCGGTCTGTTCGCGCACTCCGGTTTTCGAGCTCGTTGCCGACTCCTGATGGCAGAAAACGTTTCCCGCACGGCAGTCGTCGTTGCAGGCGAACCTAAGAGTCCGCTCGACGCGGCCAGGCGCGAGCGAGCGACGGTAATTGCGATCGTCGCGATGCTCTTCTATCAGGGATTCGCGGCCTCGATCGTCAGCATCGCCTCGCCGTGGATCGGAAAAAGCTTCAACCTCGATGGCGCCGGAATCGCGCGCCTGTTCGCGTGGATCTCGGTATCGTCGCTCGGCGCACTCGCGCTCTCACGGATGATCGATCGCTTCGGCCGCCGCCGCATGATCCTCCTGTGTCTCGCCGCGATGCCCGTGTGCAGCATCGGCGCCGCCGCCGCGACCAACCTGATCGCATTCACATCATTCCAGATAGCGCTCTACGCGTTCGTCGGCGCGGCCGGCTCGGGATGCATCGTGATGCTCTCCGAGGAACTCCCGATCGAGCGGCGCGCACGCGGCCAGAGCCTGGGTGGTCTTTCCGGCGCGATGGGCGCGGCACTGTGCGTAATTCTGATGCCCCTGTTCGTGGCGCTCGGATGGTCGTGGCGATGGATGCTGGTGATCTCGGCCGGCGGCATCGCGATGCTGCCCGCGATGGCGCGGCTACTCCCCGAGAGCGCGCGATGGGAACGTTCCGAAGCCGAGGGTATCACGGCGCGCTCGCACTTTTACGACGTCTTTCAGCCGCTCTACCGCAGGCGCTCGATCACGATGATCGTTTGCGCGCTGATGGCTGCGATTTCTTCGACCGCGGCCGGGGGCTTCATCTACTATCATGCAGTTTCCGTGGCCGGCCTCTCGGCCGGCGCCGCCAGCACGATGACCTTGGTCGGCGGGGGAATCGGACTCCTCGGATTTCCATTGGGAGCGTGGACGGCGGAGCGATGGGGGCGCGTGCCGACGGTCGTGAGATTCGGCATCTTCATCACGGCTGGTCATTTATGGTTTTACTGGGGGCCGCCGGCGCACTTCGCGATGCCGCTGATGTGGCTCGCGGGCGGATTTTTCTGGTTCAGCGTTTGCGACAACGCAGGCACTGTCGCCGGCAACGCCGCGGCGACCGAGCTGTTCCCCACCGCGCTCCGCGGCACCATGATCGGTTGGTTCGCGCTGGTCGGTGCTGCGGGCGCGGTCATTTCCAATGCGGCCGTCGCTGCGCTGGCGCATGCGATGGGCGGGTTGTCGATAGTAGTAGGCACCCTGTCGATTATCGGAATCCCGGCGGCAATTCTGTTCGGCCTGATGATCGACGAGACGCGCGGGATGTCGCTCGAGATGTCGGGCAAGGAAGAAGAATTCACCGCGTCGGAAAACTGACCCGGGCGTTCCGTTCAAGACTTCCGGCTGGTGTACATCACGGCATAAATGTACAATTTAGGCAGTTTCAACGTGGGAGAAGATTTTCCGATGCCAGCCAGGAAAAAATCCACCAGCGAAGCGATCACTACTGTTGCGGCGCGTCAGCACTTTTCTGACCTCATCAACCGCGTTGCTTACGGCAAGGACCGGATTCTGCTAACCCGCCGCAGCCGTCCGCTCGCGGCTGTGGTGCCGATCGAGGATATCGCGCTGCTTGAAGAGATGGAGGACCGCGACGACTTGAAGGCCGCCCGTGCGGCGATCCGCGAGGTCAAACGCAAGGGGACGATTCCGTGGACGCGGATAAAAAAGGAACTCGGCCTCATCTGACATCGCCATGGCCTACGCGGTCGAGTTCGCGCCAGCTGCGGAGCGCGAGTTCCGCAAACTAGCGCGCGAAATTCAGCTCAGATTGCGTCCGCGCATCGACGCGCTCGCGGACGACCCGCGTCCGGCGAGCGCAAAGAAGCTCAAGGGGCGCGACGACCTGTGGCGCATTCGGGCCGGCGACTATCGTATCGTTTACGAGATCCGGAAGGAGATCCTGGTCGTATTGGTAGTCCACGTCGCTCACCGCCGCGAGGTGTATAGATGACCTCGGAGCGTGATCATCAACGAGGTGGAAGCATCATTTCCAACGCCGCAGTAGCGATACTAGCGCACGCGATGGGCGGGTTGGCGATCGTGGTCGGCGCGCTGTCATTTGTCGGAATCCCGGCGGCAATTCTGTTCGGCCTGATGATCGACGAGACGCGCGGGATGTCGCTCGAGATGGCCTCAAGAGAAGACGAGTTCCGCCAGTCGGAAAACTGATCATGCGGCGGGGACGCCGCGAAGTGCCGGCGCTCACTGAATCGTCAGATTGATTTCCGCAAATTCCTTTTTTTCGGGATCCCACGCGAATGCGACGGCGCGCACAAACTTCCCGGCGCGAATCGACATCACAATATAGATGGTGTCGGGATAGTCGGGCTCGGAAGGATCGAATGAGCACGCCTGCGCCCGATCGGTCGCGGAAAAATACGCGTCATGATCGGGATGCGAGTGAT
>JBGPNU010000353.1:0-3243 GCA_041487675.1 Binatus sp. (SeqCode) | reverse complement strand
TCGAAATTCCATCGAGCGCGTGCAGGCGATCGTTCGCCGCCTCGACGAGATGACCCGCAGAGGCGAGTACGAAACCCGCGACTACCTCGCCGGCAAGCGGATGGCGGATCTCGCGCCACGCGAAGGTGAAAACGAACCGCGAGTGCGTCCCCACGAAGCGGAACGCTTAAGCGACGCCCGCCCGCTGGAGGGGATGTCGATCCTGGTGCTCGACGACGATACCGCGGTGGTGAATTCGCTCGCCGACCTGCTCCGCGCCGAGCGATGTATCGTCAATTGCGCGACCCGCCCGTCGGCCGCCTTCGGTATTCTGCGCAACGTCAAGATCGACGCCGTGATTTCCGACGTCGTGATGCCCGAGATGGACGGTTATGACTTCTACCTCAAGGTCAAGGAAGAGATGCCGTCGCTGCCGGTAATCCTGATGACCGCCTACTACTACGATAAGGATCACATCCTGAAGCGCTCGCGCCTGCGCGGTCTGGAAGGCGCGTTGTTCAAGAAGCCGGTGAATCCCGACAAGTTGCGCACGATGCTGATCCAGTTGCGGCAGAAGGCAAATCACGCCAAGGCGGAAGCAAGCGCGGACAGCTCGGCCAAGGATGCGGCAAAATCCCCGGCCGCCGAGAAGTCCAAATCCTCTATCTAACCCCGGCTTTGCCGTGTGCCCCAGTGGCACCTCCCGCGGCTGGCGACGGCCAAGCGAACCGAATATTGAGGAAGGTCACCGAAATGGTCCGTCACATTTTGATTGCAGCAGTCATTCTCATGGTGACGATCGAGCTCGCGCCTCCCGCTCAGGCGCAGGTTAAGCCCGGTGACTTCATCACGCCCGACAACGCTGCTCAGGCAAAAGACCTGCTCTCTCCTGGAACCTACTGGAAGGTGCTCCACGGAATGACGCTCAAAATCGTCCCCACCGAGCGCATCGACTGGCCGCCGCCCTATCAGGAAGCCACAGAAAAATACTCTCCGCAGGTTAAGCTCTCGCCCGACCACCGAAGCCTCGCCGGCTATGTTGCGGGACAACCCTTCCCAATCATCGATCCCAATGACCCCGACGCCGGCGTCAAGGTAATGTGGAACAACTCGTTCCGGCCCATGTACACGGACGACCTCGATGCGCGCTTCTTCGGCTGCGAGGCCTCATATGAAGGGCGTAACAAACCGCACCGCGTGGTCGAATACGAGGAGATCGGGCACTACCGCGTCTACAACTTCGTCGGCCGCACCGAGGTCAACCCATTGCCGGTCGATCCGGACTTCAAGAGCAATGGCCTCTACTTCATGTCGGCGATCTATCCGTTCCTTGCGCCGACCGAACAGCGTGGCAAAGGTCTGATCCGATATCGCTACGCCGATCCGAACAAGGGTGACAACACCTGGATCTGGAAACCCGGTGACCGGCGCCTCCGTAGGCTCAGCGAAGATGTGCTCAGCGGCGCGGAAGGCGTCGAACAATTCTATCCGGACGACTACGAGGGATTCGCGGCCAAGAACGAAAACTATGATTGGAAGTTTCTCGGAGAGCGAACCATGCTCGGGGCCATCGATATTGCGCAGGTTCCCGCTCCCATGTGCCCGACCGACGGCGGCGGCAGCGTCTGTCCCGCCGAATGGCAACTACGGCGCATGTTCGTGGTCGAAGGAATTCCGCGGCGGAGCCGAGTTCCCGAGGAACTCTACTCGCGGCACGTCGTGTACGTTGATGCGGAGGCCTGGGTCGTGTTCGCGCACGATGCATATGACCGCAAGGGCGAGTTGTCCAAGAACTTCACCAACTGGTTGGTCTATCGCGATCGCCCCGTGCCCAACGCGCGCATCGCGATCTATCCGTACAAGCGGCTGTTCGAGGTGGCCGAGGCCACGACTGACCTGAGCTCCGGACTTTCCGAAGTTCATTACCTCCCTTCGCACCACACCGAGGAACGCGAGACCTGGTACATCAACATGGGCGTGGCCACGAAGCCGATGTTCACCCTTGATGCGCTGGTGAAGGAGGCGCATTAAAGGATTCCGCTCTGATCGTCAGGCACTGACAGAACCGCCGCCGGCTTATCCGACTCATCTGCTAATTAATATCTCCTGATGAAACCGCCGCGACCCAAATCGTCCGCGCGCACCCGCAAACCCCCGCCAAAGCGCAGCGCCGCGCGTCCCGTCCCGATCCTCGAGTTCGATCCCGCGCCGATTGCGATTATCGAGCCGCGCCGCGTGCACAAGGCGATCGGCGTTCCCCGCCACTGCGTACTTTGCTTCTTCCAGGACGTGATCGACGAGCTGGTCCGCAATGGCGCCCGCGAGATTCACAGCGAAAAATGGGAGACCGGCTGGCATCCGATTTACGAGCTCAAATTCAATGGGCGGCGCCTCGCCGTGGTTCATCCGCGCGTCGGCGCTCCGATTTCAGCTGCGATGCTCGAGATGATGATCGCGCTCGGCTCGCGCAAATTCATCGCATGCGGCGGCGCGGGAGTGCTCGATTCAAAGATCGCGGTCGGCCATATCGTGGTGCCGAACGCCGCGATTCGCGATGAGGGCACCTCGTATCATTACCTGCCGCCGTCGCGCGAAGTCGCGCCCCATCCGCGCGCTTTGGCGGCGATCGAAAAAACCCTACAGCGCAATGGCTTCGACTATATCGTCGCCAAAACCTGGACCACCGATGCGATCTATCGCGAGACTCGCGCCCGGATGAATGCGCGCAAGCGCGAAGGATGCCTTACGGTCGAGATGGAAGCGGCGGCGTTCTTCGCCGTCGCCCAGTTCCGTCGCGTGCAGTTCGGTCAGATTCTTTACGGCGGCGATGATCTCGGCGGCGAGTGGGACCATCGCAACTGGAGTCGCCATCAGATCCGCGAGCGCCTGTTCACCCTGGCCGCGGAAGCCTGCCTCAGCATGTAAACGATGCGGCCAGCCGCAGTTGCGAGGTGTGCGAGAGTGCCACGTAACGCATCTTAGTCAGCCTAACAACCGTTAGCTGTCTTAGCTCACGATCGCATGAAGCCGCCGACGTTAGAATTGCATCGATGCAACAATTTCCCGCAAGTGCCCGCAAATAATACTTATATTCACGATCAATCCTGATCAAAAGCTGTTGATTGTGTTTGACGAACAACATCAACCTGCCCTAATGTCTGAAGTCTCTATACGGACGCGGCAATTCGCGTTCTTCATCATTTGGAGGCTACATATGCGAAGGCAGAAGAAGATCTCGTCGTGGATTACGACGACCATGGTGGC
>JBGPNU010000352.1:0-3248 GCA_041487675.1 Binatus sp. (SeqCode) | reverse complement strand
TCATCGCTCCGCCCGCGCGCGCATGGCGGCCGCGCATTTGCAGGCGCGCGGCTGTTCAATCGGTTTGCCATCTACCCGTCGTGGATCGTGCGCAATCGCAATCGGTTCGATCTTTTTCACATCACCGATCACAGCTACAGCCATCTGATCCACAGTCTCCCGGAAGATCGATGCATTGTTACGTGCCATGACGTCGATACCTTCAAGTGTCTGCTCGATCCGCATCTCGAACCGCGCTCGATGGCGTTTCGCGCGATGACTCACCGGATTCTCGACGGGTTTCGGATCGCGCACCGCGTGATATGCGTCAGCAACTCCACCCGCGGCCAGATCCTTCACTACGGCCTGGCACCGCCCGACCGCCTCGCGGTGATTCCAAACGGCGTCGATCCGGTGTTCTCGCCTCGTCCCGACCCCGAAGCTGACGCGCAAATCGCACAGATGCTTGAACCGCGTGTGAACGGCGGCATCGAAATTCTGCACGTCGGCAGCGCGATCGAGCGAAAGCGGATCGATCTGTTGCTCGAAGTCTTCGCGGCGCTGAGATCGAGATTGCCGGGCGTTCGGCTGGTGCGGGCCGGCGGGCAGATGTCGAACGAGCTTCGCGCACGCGCGGAACAACTCGGAGTGGCCGGCGCGATCATCGAGCTCCCGATGCTCGATCGGCGCGTGCTGGCCGCGGCATACCGAAGGGCGACCTGCGTTCTTTTGCCGTCAGATTCCGAAGGGTTCGGGCTCCCTCTGGTTGAAGCGATGGCGTGCGGCACGCCGGTAGTCGCGAGCGACCTGCCGGTGCTTCGCGAAGTTGGCGGCGGCGCCGCATGCTACTCTCCGGTTGGCGATATTGACGCGTGGGTGAGCACAATAGTTCGCGTCGCAGCGCAATGCGCCGAGCACGGCCAGTTGGCATCGGACTGGCGGGTGCGGCTCATCGAGCAGGCTTCGAAATTCAGTTGGACAGAGAACGCGGCGCGAACCGCCGACATCTATCGCGAAGTGCTGAGCGCTTCATCATCACAGCCTTGACAAGATCGTAATCCCGAGAACCTGGTCACTCGAGTCTATAAGACCGCATTAAGAAGGGGGCTGAACGATTTGCTATGAAAGTACTAATTACCGGCGGCGCAGGATTCATTGGTATCAATGCGGCGAGTCGATACCTCGCGCGCGGCGATCAAGTCGTCATACTGGACAACCTGTCTAGGCCTGGAACCCAGGCCAATCTGAACTGGCTCCAGCATAAGGGGGCGGTCAAGTTTCTGCAGATAGATCTGCGTGACAGCAAGGCGGTCGAGGCGGCCTTGCGGGACTGCCGCGACGTTTCATTGGTGCTCCATTTGGCCGGGCAGGTCGCAGTAACTACTTCAGTTGCTGACCCGCGCTCGGATTTCGAGATGAACGCTCTCGGGACGCTGAACGTGCTGGAGGCGATGCGCCGCAACAAGATCGCATCGACGCTCATCTACTCGTCAACCAACAAGGTCTATGGCGATCTGGCGCAAATTCAGATCGCGCAGCGTCCGGGGCGGTACGAGTATGCGCATCTGCCTAATGGGGTAAATGAAGAAATCGGACTTGATTTTCATTCTCCGTACGGATGTTCGAAAGGGTCTGCGGATCAGTACGTGCGCGACTACCATCGGATATTCGGACTAAATACCGTCGTTTTCAGGCAATCGTGCATCTACGGCACGCGGCAGTTTGGGATCGAGGACCAGGGATGGATCGCATGGTTCCTGATCGCTGCGGAACTTGGGTTGCCATTGACTATCTACGGTGACGGCAAACAGGTACGCGACGTGCTATTCGTGGATGATCTACTCGACGCCTATGATGCGGCAGCGAACAAAATCGACGTAGCCCGCGGGCGTGTTTACAACATCGGCGGCGGGCCCGCCAACGCGGTCTCGATCCTCGAATTGATCGATCATGTAAGCGCGCTCAGCGGGAAAAGCCTGCCGTATCGCCACGGCGCGTGGCGACTCGGCGATCAGCGAATCTACGTCAGCGACATTCGCCGCGCAAAAAGCGAACTCGGCTGGGAGCCGCTGGTGCCGTGGCGGCGTGGAGTCGAAGCCGTCCGTAACTGGGTATTGGCAAACCGTATCGAATGCGAGGCTGCGCGCGAAGCGATGATGCGAAAGATGGCTTCGTGAAAGTTGAGTGACTAATGACTCTGAATTATATGTTGACAATCAGAGTTAACCTCCGAAGGGTCACCAAATGTACGATCATAGTAATGCCAATTGATTAAATGGCTAATCAAATCAAGGTAGTTCAGATCGGCAAGTACTATTCGCCTCATGTCGGCGGTATAGAGACTCACTTGCAGGCTCTGTGCGATAGACTTAGAGAGTCGCACGATGTGCAGGTGTTTGTCGCGGGCGATCGGCGCCGCGATGAAGATGCGGTCGTGGACGGCGTCGCGATTCATCGCGTCGGTGTCCAATTTAAAATTGCGGGCGCTCCGGTATGTCCCACGATGCCCTGGAAGATTCGACGCGCCGGCGCGGACATCGTTCACGTCCATCTGCCCAATCCGGCCGCCATGCTTGCCGTACTCGCCAGCGGCTACCGTGGGCCGCTGGTGGCGACCTGGCATAGCGACGTTGTTCGCCAGCGCTGGCTGGCGAAGATTTTCGAACCGATCAAGCGCCGATTTCTCGCGAACTGCGCCGCGGTTATCGCGACCTCGCCCAACTATGTCGAAAGCTCGCCCGATCTTTGCCGGCTCAGAAAGCGCACGGTGGTCATCCCCTACGGCGTCGCGATCGAGCAATTTCGCGATCCTCCCGCTGCCGCCATAGCGGCGATTAGACGTGGGCGCTCGAGTCCGCTCATCCTGGCCGTCGGGCGGCTCGTCTACTATAAGGGCTTCGACTATCTGGTCCGCGCGATGGCGCGGATCGATGCAACATTGCTGCTGGTTGGTGACGGCCCGCTGCGTCACTCGCTGGAGCGCGCGGCGCGCGAGCTCGGGGTTGCGAGCCGGATCGAATTTCTCGGCGAGATGCAGCCGCGCGATATCGTGCCTTACTATCACGCGGCTGATCTCTTCGTGCTTCCTTCCATCGCGCGAAGTGAAGCCTTCGGGATCGTTCAGCTCGAGGCGATGGCGTGCGGCAAACCGGTCGTCAACACAAATCTCGACTCGGGCGTCCCGTTTGCATCGCTCGACGGCGTCACTGGAATTACGGTTGAGCCGGCCAACGCCGACGCGCTTGCCGGCGGCATCAATCGGCTCCTCG
>JBGPNU010000351.1:0-3280 GCA_041487675.1 Binatus sp. (SeqCode) | reverse complement strand
GGCGGGAACCGGTTTCGGCAAGTTGATGAAGTCCCACTTTTCGTAGCGCTGAATCCGGGTGCCGCGAAATGATTTTTCGAGTGCGCTCGATTTTGACTTGAGCATCCGGCCCATCTCGGCCCGCCGGTCGGCCTCGGCTTTCACCACCGCGCGTGCATGGATACCCGCGCCTGAGACGCACAGCGCGAGGTACCCGTAGCGCTTGTATCCCTTCGGCGAGGGTCCCCACGCGGTCCAGGTTTCAGCGGGAAAATTTATCGTGAGGCGACTTACCGTGCGGCGCATATGCCCCGCGACATGGGGAAAAAACTCCATGTGCAACTTGCGCGAGAGTTCAGGCGCGAGTTCAACCCCGAGGCGGATCAGCCGCGGCCTTATGAGTTCATAGATCTTTTCCATCCGGGCGCTGAAACCCGCGATAGAAAACACTTCGAAGTCGCCGCCCGAAAAGCCGAACGTCGCCACTCATCCGCCACGATGAGTCTGTTGGGTTTGTGTTTTCATTCTTATGTTTCTTAACCTAATGCGGGTCGTGAAGGAATGAAAAATACACGTGGCAAGTCTGGTTTTTCTGCTCCGAGCGAGGCTTCGATTTATTGCTGCGACTTGGGGCTCCCGCGTGTTAGGATCGCGCGATGGCCCCGAGCACCGAATCACTTTCCGCACCCGAGTTCGAAGCGACACTCGCGCGCCATGGTATCCCCGCGATGCGTCGCGAGTCGGCCGCGACCATACAGGTGAACGTCGGCAAGCTCTGCAACCAGGCGTGCCATCATTGCCACGTCGATGCGGGTCCGCGGCGGACTGAGATAATGACCCAGCCGACCGCGGAGCGCGTACTCGAAATCCTCGCCGCGAGTCCGGGGGTTCGCACCTTGGATATCACCGGCGGCGCGCCGGAGCTGAACCCTAACTTCGCGATGCTGGTTGAGCGGGCGCGCGCGCTCGGGCGCACAGTGATCGTTCGATGCAATCTGACCGTGACGCTGGAACCCGGGATGGAATGGCTGGTGGATTTCTATCGACGGTCACGAGTCGAACTGGTTTGCTCGCTACCTTGCTACACCGCTGAAAACGTCGATCAACAGCGCGGCGCCGGAGTCTTCGAAAAGAGTATCTCGGCGCTCAGCCTGCTGAACGCGGTGGGATTCGGCCGCGGCGAGCTGCGGCTCGACCTCGTGTACAACCCACTAGGCGCATCGCTGCCGCCGCCACAAGCGGAACTCGAAACGCGCTACCGTGCCGAACTCGAGCGCAACTTCGGGATCGTCTTCGATCGGTTGCTGACGATCACCAACATGCCGATCGCGCGATTTGCGCATCAGCTCACTTCCACCGGCAATCACGCGAAGTATATGAGCCTGCTGGTGAATCACTTCAACCCGGCGACGGTGGACGCGCTGATGTGCCGAAGCCTGGTCAGCATCGGTTGGGACGGACGTCTCTACGACTGCGATTTCAACCAGATGTTGGAAATCCCGCTAGGAGGCGGCGAGCGGCGCGCGAATCGAACAATCTGGAATATCGACGATGTCGGCGTGCTCGCGGGCGAACGAATCGCGACGGCGGCGCACTGCTTCGGATGCACGGCCGGTGCGGGATCGAGTTGCGGGGGCGCGATCGCCTAAGCGCCCGCTCTCTTCCAAATCAAATGACTTTCTAGTTTAACTGTTCAACAGCATGCTGGGAGACAATTCATGGCGCTGACAATCGAGGGCACTTGCGATCCAAAATTTAACCGGGTGAAAGACGCGTTCGCCGAGAATTTCGAACGGCGCAGCGAAGTCGGCGCCGCAGCCGCGGTGATACTCGATGGCAAATCGATCGTCGATATTTGGGCTGGATACGCGGACAAGGCGCAGACGCGGCCGTGGACGCGCGACGAATTGGTCAACGTTTACTCGACCACCAAGGGCGTCACCGCGATTTGTGCGCATCGATTGGCCGATCAGGGCAAGCTCGATCTCGACGCTCCGGTGGCGAAGTACTGGCCCGAGTTCGCTGAGAAGGGCAAGGCAAAGATGCCGGTGCGCTTTCTGCTGAGTCATCGCGCGGGATTGCCGGCAGTGCGTAAACCGCTCGACCCCGAGGCGCTCTTCAATTGGAACACGATGACGACGGCGCTCGCCGAACAGGCGCCCTGGTGGGAGCCGGGCGCCAGACACGGCTATCACGCGCTCACTTTCGGATATCTGGTCGGTGAAGTGATTCGCCGAATCACCGGCAAGAGTCCGGGCACTTATCTTCGCGACGAGTTGGCCGGGCCGCTCGGTCTCGATTTCCACATCGGTCTCGACGCGAAGCACGACGCGCGCGTCGCGAGTCTCATCGCGGCGCCGCTTCCCGCGCCGGGCGAGCCGAATATTTTTGCGGAGGTCATGAAGGATCCTGAGTCGATGATCGCCAAGGCGTTCATGAATCCGCCCCTGATGGGCAAGCCCGGGCTGGTGAATACGCGCGAATGGCGCGCCGCGGAAATTCCCGCCGCTAACGGGCACGGCACCGCGAGGTCGCTGGCGCGGCTTTACGGCGCGCTCGCGCGCGGCGGCGAACTGGACGGGGTTCGCGTGATGTCGCCCGGCGAAGTCGCGCGATGCTCGGTCGAGCAATCGAGCGGCTCCGATGCGGTCCTGATCATCAACACCCGGTTCTCGCTCGGCTTCATGATGTCGCAGCCGGGAGCGTCGCTCGGGCCGAATCCGAAATCGTTTGGCCATCCGGGAGCGGGCGGCTCGCTCGGATACGCAGATCCGGAGGCGAAGATCGGGTTTGGCTACACGATGAACAAGATGCAAACGAGTCTGCTGATCGATCCGCGCGCGACGGCGCTGATCGACGCTGTTTACGCGTCGCTGCAATAGCGCGCGATCTAAAAGACCAGCGGAAGCGACTGCAATCCGCGCAGACTCATCGCCGGCCGCCATTTGGGATGCTGGCCGGCGAGCGCCAATTTGGGCATCCTGCGGAGAATCGTTTCGAACGCGACGCGGCCTTCGACACGGGCCAGCACCTCGCCTATGCATCGATGGGGTCCGGCTCCGAAAGACAGGTGATGGTTGTCGGGGCGGGTGATGTCGAGCCGATCGGGATCGGGAAAGCGCTCCGGATCGCGATTCGCCGCGCCCAGGAACACGATCGCGTGCTCGCCACGCGGGATCGTTTTGCCGCCGACCTCGATATTTTCGAGCGCGGTCCGAAACGTCACCTGAACCGGACTGTCGTAGCGCAGGAACTCATCGAGCGCTGAATCGATCAGCGACGGGTCGCTTTTCAGCCGCGC
>JBGPNU010000350.1:0-3285 GCA_041487675.1 Binatus sp. (SeqCode) | reverse complement strand
TCGCAAGCGCGCCGCCGCCCGCTAAGGGGCCGAATCTGCCTGTGCGCAAACTACTTGTGCGCGATACTGCGAAAAGCTAAACAGGGCCGATGTCATTACAGTTGATCCGTCCCGACATCAATCTCGATTTCGTCGGGAAGCGCTATTTCTTCGTACTCCTTTCGACCGCGGTAAATATCGCGGCGATAGTGCTCCTGTTCACCAGGGGCCTTAATTACGGCGTCGATTTTATCGGCGGCAGCGTCGCACAAATAGAATTCACCGCCCGGACCAACGGCGACGCGATCCGCGCCGCGCTCGCGCCGCTCGATCTCGGTGAAATTACAGTGCAGGACTTCGGCAAGGCGGGGCAGTCGTTTCTGGCCCGCTTCGAAGCGATCAGGAATATCGGCAGCATCGGACCCAAGCTCGAAACGGCGCTGAACAAAACCTACGGCCCGGGCGTCGCGAAGGTGGTGCGAGTGGAAAGCGTCGGCGCGAAGGTCGGCAGCGATCTCCGCCGCAAGGGTTTTCTCGCGGTCATCATCGCGACCATGTTCATGGGCGTGTACATCGCGATCCAGTTCCGCCACGTGAGCTGGAGCTTTGGCGCGGGCGCCGTAATCGCGCTGATTCACGACGTGCTGGTCGTGATGGGCGCGCTTGTGATCAGCCAGTTCCAGTTCGATTTGACGACCCTGGCCGCGGTCCTGACCGTGATCGGATACTCGGTGCATGACACCATCATAGTGTCGGACCGCATCCGCGAGGATTCCGCCAAACGGCGGCGCGAACCGATCGCGCAGATCATGAATCGCGCGATCAACGAGACTCTCTCCCGCACCATCCTGACCTCGGGCACCGCTATTGTGGTGCTGATCTCGCTGCTCGCATTCGGCGGCCCGATTCTGCGCCCGTCGGCGTTCACGCTGCTGATAGGATTCATCACCGGGACCTATTCGTCGATCTATATCGCCGGCCCGGTGGTTCTTTTCTGGGAAGGCAAATCGAAGCTCGGCACGGTTTCCTCACGCGCAGCCTGAAAATCGCGCGCCCGCTGGACACCTGAAATGGTGATGGCGCGTTCAGCTTGCCAACCACATTAAAAACCGGACGCGGCATCTACGCTTTCGAAAGCGCCGCCCCTCTTGAGCGCAGCGCGGACTCGGTCGTGCTGACGCTCAGCATCGAGCGCGCCGACGGAATCGAGAGGGTCGCGCTGCGAGTGAAGATTGCAACCTCGATTCTGCAGTCTGCTGACGATTCGCCAGATAAATTGATCGAACGGATAGCCCCATGGCTCGAGCGCGAATTCGAGCAGACTCGCGAGGCCGCGCTAAAGTCGATACGCACCGAGCATCGCCTGCTGGAGATTTCGTTCAATACTTCAAACCCCGGCCCGTTCTGACTCACGGAGGAACTTCACCATGCCCGTCGAAATTCGCCGCGCGATCGAATCCGATATCCCGGAACTTTCGCGGCTGGTTGCCGCGCTCGCGTCGTGGGAGGAAGCGCTCGATCCGCGCGCGCGTTTCGATTGGGATGGAATTCGCGATGCGCCCAACTGGCTGAAGCTGGTGCTGGGTCGCGAGCATCATGCGGTTTGGGTCGCAAGCTCGGACAGGCGCCTGGTCGGTCATCTCTGGATTCGCCTCAAGCGCCAGACCGACGGCGCGATTCCTCAATCGATCGGCTATATCAGCCAGGCTTTTATGGAAGAGAACTTTCGCGGAAGGGGCCTAATGAAGCCGATGCTCGAACAAGCCTACGAATGGTTCCGCAGTCTGGGTATCACGGTCGTCACGCTGAGCGTGCTCCATCGCAATTGGGTGGGCGTCACGGCGTGGCATCGCCTGGGCTTCAGCGATTGGCGGGAAGAGCGGCGGATGGATCTCAAACCGCGCCCGAAATAGCTCGATCGCTTGAGTTTCTGACCTATCGGTTAAGGCTCATATTGTCCTTGACAAACGGGCGTAATCCGCTTAGTAGACTGATCGGGTCGAGTATTATAAATGGCACTGTTGATTGCACCCGATTTCGTTTGACTGTCGGTTCGGAGTGCTTATACTATACCTAGCAGGTCCACTATTATTATCGAGTCCATCGCCAAGGAATTGGCCGTGAAAAGAGATGCTTAAGACCCCGGTTTACATGGACAATCACGCGACGACGCGCGTGGATTCACGCGTGCTCGATGCGATGCTCCCGTATTTCACGGAGAAGTTCGGCAACGCAGCCAGCCGCAACCATAGCTTCGGCTGGGAAGCGGAAGAGGCCGTGGATCGCGCGCGCAACCAGATTGCGGCGCTGATCGGCGCCAAGTCGAAGGAGATCATCTTCACCAGCGGCGCGACCGAATCCGACAACCTGGCCATCAAGGGCGTGGTCGAGTTCTACAAGGAAAAAGGCAACCACATCATCACCTGCGTGACCGAGCACAAGGCGGTGCTCGACAGTTGCCGCGCGCTGGAGCGGGCCGGCAAGGCGGCGGTGACTTATCTTCCGGTTGATAAATTCGGGATGGTCGATCCCGATGCGGTCCGGAACGCGATCACCGACAAGACCGTGCTGATCACGATCATGTGGGCCAACAACGAGATTGGCACCATTCATCCGATCGCGGAGATCGGGAAGATTGCGAAAGAAAAGGGAATCATCTTCCACAGCGATGCGGTGCAGGCGATCGGCAAGGTGCCGGTCGATTTCGAAAAGGCGGGCGTCGATCTCGCGTCGATCACCGCACACAAGATTTATGGGCCCAAGGGAATCGGCGCGATCTACGTACGGTCGAAAGGGCCGCGGGTGCGGCTGACGCCGATGATAGACGGCGGAGGGCATGAGCGCGGGATGCGCTCGGGCACGCTCAACGTGCCGGGAATCGTCGGGCTCGGCGCGGCGTGCGAACTTGCGGGGATGGAAATGCCGGAGGAATCGCAGCGCCTGATCCAGTTGCGCAGCCAGCTCCAGGCCGGACTCTTCGAGCGGCTCGACGAGATTTACGTCAACGGCCATCCTACTGAGCGGCTGCCCGGCAATCTGAACATTAGCTTCGCCTACGTCGAAGGCGAGTCGCTGCTGATGGGTATCAACGATATCGCGGTCAGTTCGGGATCGGCGTGCACGTCGGCGACGCTCGAGCCGTCGTACGTGATTCGTGCGCTCGGTATCGACGATGAACTCGCGCACAGCTCGATTCGTTTCGGGCTCGGCCGTTTCAACACGTTGGAAGAAGTCGATTACGTGACCGACAGAGTATCCAAAGAAGTGAAACGGCTGCGCGACATGTCGCCGCTGTACGAGATGGCG
>JBGPNU010000349.1:0-3309 GCA_041487675.1 Binatus sp. (SeqCode) | reverse complement strand
TCGGCGCTGACCGGCAAACGGGTTGCGATCGTGGTCGGTGACCGGCGCGAGTCGGGCGTCGTAATGGGAATCGACGCGGGAGGCGCGCTGCTGCTAGACATCGGAGAGCGAGTCGAAAGGATCGTTGCGGGCGAGGTGAGCGTCGAGGGCGCGTACGAGTAAGCTATATGTGCGAGTAAGATATGTGCGAGTAAGCTTTATGTGATTGTCATGAAATAAA
The DNA here is from genome assembly GCA_041487675.1 of Binatus sp. (SeqCode). Lineage (GTDB taxonomy): Bacteria > Desulfobacterota > Binatia > Binatales > Binataceae > Binatus. The sequence goes on along the minus strand of JBGPNU010000349.1, from coordinate 3,089 downwards.
CTGCTTCGATCGAGGCGCGGCGCGCTCGAATCGGCGCTGCTCCCGCGGGGCATGAGAGGTAGTCGTTATGGCTGTGGAGGAAATCGGACGGCTTAGAACTATCGCAATCGTGGGCCAGGGCGGCACCGGCAAGACGCAGCTCGCCGATGCGATGCTCTTTACCGCTGGCGCCACGACGCGGCTTGGCCGCCCCGACGACGGCTCGGCGGCGATGGACTTCGAGCCCGAGGAAAACAAGCATCACATTTCGATCAGCTCCGCGTTTCACCATCTCAACTGGAAAAAGACCGAAGTAATCCTCGCCGACACTCCCGGCTACACCGCGTTCCTGCCCGAGACGCTCACGACTCTGCGCGCCGTGGACGGAGTGGTGATTCTGATAAGTCCGGGCGCCGACACCAAGGTCGAATCCGAAAAAATCTGGGCCGCTACCGCCGAGCTTAAGCTTGCGCGGATCGCGTTCGTGTCGCGTCTCGATCGCGAGCGCACCAGCTTCGACAGTGCGATGAAGGATCTCGAAAAAGTCCTCGGCGCCCGCGCAGTCGCGATGACGCTGCCGGTTGGCGAGGAGCTCGGCTTCAAGGGAATCGTCGATGTGCTCGCGATGAAGGCGCTCGTTTACGCTGATACCAGCGGCAAATTCAAGGAAGAAGAGCTCTCGCCCGAGCTGAAGACCCGCGCCGAAACCGCGCGCAATACGATCCTCGAAGCGGTCGCCGAAACCGACGACGCACTGCTGGAGAAATACCTCGACCAGGGAACCCTCGACAACGCCGAGGTGATCGCCGCGCTGCGCGCGGCGGTGATTGACGGCGCGATCACGCCGGTCTTCTGTGGATCGGGCGCAAAGAATATCGGTGTCGCGCCGCTGCTCGACGCCATCACCGCCTTTCTGCCGGCGCCCAACCAGCGTCCTCCCGTTGAATGCCAAAATCCCGTTACCGGAGAGCCGGCCAGTCGCCCGGCCGATCCCGCCGCGCCGTTCGCAGCGCTGGTATTTAAGACGGTGATCGATCCATTTGCGGGCAAGCTCTCGATCTTCCGCGTCATCTCCGGCCGCGCGCATAGCGACGGCGCCGTGCTCAACTCAACGCGCGAATCGAAAGAACGCTTTGGCCAGTTGCTCAGGCTCGAGGGCAAGAAGCAGTCGCCGCTCGCGACCGCGATTGCCGGTGAAATCGTCGCGGTCGCCAAGTTGAAAGATACCACCACCGGCGACACCCTTTCCGACGAAAAAGCGCCGGTGCTCGTGATGCCTCCGCTGACGCGGCCGGCCGGCGTCATCTCGTTCGCGATCCATCCCAAAACCAAGGTTGACGAGGAGAAGTCTTCGGCGGCGCTGCAGAAACTGATCGAAGAGGACCTCGCGCTCGAGATGCATCGCGATCCCCAGACCCACGACATCATTCTGTCCGGCACCGGCCAGATGCATATCGAAATGACGGTCGAAAAGCTCCGCAGAAAATTTAATGTAGATGTTGAACTTCAAGCGCCCAAGGTTCCCTACAAGGAAACCATCAAGGGACGCGCGGAGTCGCAGGGCAAATACAAGCGCCAGTCGGGCGGTCGCGGCCAATACGGTGATTGCTGGCTCAAGGTCGAGCCGCTCGCGCGCGGCAAGGGCTTCGAGTTCGTGGACGACGTCGTCGGCGGCGTAATCCCGCGCAACTTCATTCCCTCGGTGGAAAAAGGCGTGCGCAATACGCTTGTCGAAGGACACCTGGCGGGCTATCCGCTGGTCGATATCAAGGTCACCGTTTTCGACGGCAGTTATCACGACGTCGATTCGTCGGACATGGCGTTCCAGATTGCGGCCTCGATGGGTTTCAAGGCCGCGCTCGAAAAAGCCCGGCCGATTATTCTTGAACCGATCGTCGCGCTCGAAGTCGCGTGTCCCGACGAATGCATGGGCGATGTAATCGGCGATCTGAACGCCCGCCGCGGCAAAGTGCTCGGAATGGACAGCAAGGGCACCGGGCAGGTGATCAAGGCGCAAGTGCCGATGTCGGAGGTGCTCAAGTATGCGCCCGACTTGCGCTCAATCACTTCGGGACGCGGCTCGTTCGAGCAACATTTCTCGCATTATGAGGAAGCACCCGCGCCGGTCGCAGAAAAGATAATCAAGGAGACGCACGCCGCGCGCGAGGCCGCCGGCGCCAAAGCGGGCGCTCACGCCCACGCATAGTATCGACGCGGCATCGAGGCGAGGCCGGTCGGTCACTTCTGACGTGGAGTGCGTGCGCGCGCCGCTCGAGTGGCAGGGCGCCGTCGAAGCGCGTCAGGCATGCCGTCATGGGATCCCAGGCGCCGCTTCGGAACATCGTTCCACCATTCGCTCGGTGGCAGGTCATTGCGGCGTTGAGGGTGCAGCGGATAGTAGATCCGGTTGTCGGGCCTTGAAGCTTCGCCTCCCACTAGTAGCACGGCCTCGTGCTCGCCGTTGTTTATGAAGCAATGGCAAATGCCGGTACCCGCAGGAAAAGCCGCAAAGTCTCCGGGCCGCATCGCGTGTAGAAAGCCGTCTATCCACGCGTCCACCTCACCCTCTAGAACGTACACAAACTCTTCCTCTTTCTCCTCGGCGTGGGGCCAGGAGCTTCGCACTCCCGGCGGCAATCGCATCAGGTTCACGCCAATCTTGAGGAGGCCGGCAGCTCTGCCGATGCTCCGTTGATAGCCCAAGTATTCGTCGCTGTTCGGATACTGGTGGCGCGTCTCGGGACACGACGCGGCGGCAATGATGAATGGTGGTCGTTGGCGGCGATTGCTCATGCCGTCCTGTAACACAGCCGCAGCACAGAATGTAGGCAACTGTGCGGCCTACTTTTAGGCATTTCCTTTTGCGGGAGCGATTGGAAAAGGGAATGCGGTATGACCTTTTTTTGGGGATATGTTCCCAGACGGCCCGTATTGCCGCGACGCTCCATCTTGTACAATCGGCGCTGAGAAATTCACCGATGGCGCCGATAGGAAAATCACCCGCCCCAACAACTCTGAGCGAAGCCGATGGCTCAGGCTAAACTCGCAGGCTAAACTCAATCGTTCCCCTTCCCTCGAGGGAAGGGGTTAGGGGTTAGGTTGCTGATGAG
>JBGPNU010000348.1:0-3350 GCA_041487675.1 Binatus sp. (SeqCode) | reverse complement strand
TCCCTGGTCGATCGATCGGTCACTCCGGTTACTACCGCGCAGCCATCGCGCTCCAGCGCCGCGACCAGCGCGGCCGCCGCGCAGTCGTTTGACGATATGACCGGGATTGAAGCCATCAGCAAATTCCTCGATGCATTCTAAACCTTTACCGCGACTCTTTAACACCGGCGAGTCATGCCTGATTTTGTGGCTTGACGCCCGGAGGCGGCGCGCAAAGCATGAGTCCGTCGAGTCCGCTCAAGTACCCGCTCGTCCCGACGAGCTGATATCGCGCAAATCAAATCACGGAGGTTCGAAGACATGAAACTCACCAAGAGATTGGTTGCACTGGTTGGCTGTCTTGGGTTCGTGATGGCGTTAGCCGGTCACGCCCGCGCCAAAGGTATGGGTGATTACGTACAAACCAATCTGATTTCAGACATACCGGGACTGGCTGCGGTCACCGATCCAACTCTGCTGAATCCGTGGGGTATCGCGTTCTTCCCCGGAGGAAGTCCGTTTTGGATCAACGAGAATAACGCGGGCTTTTCAGCTCTCTATTTCGCCGATGCAGTCCCGTTTCCCCTTCCCAGGGTTATTATCCCGGCCCCGACCAGTCCTACCGGTGGAACGCCGACCGGAATCGTCGCCAACTTCTTTGTCTTTACCGGCGCGTTCGAGATCCCCGACCCTAGCGACACCAACTTCGGTCCATCGCTTTTCATCTTTGATACCGAGGGCGGCACCATCGAGGCGTGGAACGCGGCGCCATTCGTTTCGCCCGGGATACCCAATCCCCTTACTGCGGTGATCGTGGTCGATAACTCGGCGGGCGGAGGACCCACCGGCGCTGTGTATAAGGGACTCGCGCTGGGCGCGAACATTGCCAATGGACCACTTCTCTACGCGACCAATTTTCGCTCGGGCCATGTCGATGTCTTCGACAGTAATTTTCAGCCGCCGTCGCCGGCTCTGAGCGGCTCATTCACCGATCCCAAGTTGCAGCATGGATACGCGCCGTTCGGCATTCAGAACATCAACGGGCAGATCTGGGTTACCTACGCGGAGCAGGACAAGGCCAAGCACGACCCGGTCAACAAGCCTGCGCATGGCTTCGTCGATGTATTCGACACCGACGGCAACCTCCTCCAGCGCTTTGCGCAGCATGGCCACCTCGATTCGCCGTGGGGCCTCGCGATGGCGCCTGCGACCTTCGGCCGGTTCGCCAATGACATCCTGATCGGCAATTTCGGCGACGGCGTGATCGATGCGTTCGATCCGGCAAACGGCCACTGGCTCGGCATGATGTCAGGTCCGAACGGTCGTCCGCTGGTCAATGACGGACTCTGGTCGTTGACATTCGGCGGTGCGCTGGATTCAACGGCAACTCCTTCACCAACGGATACGCTGTTCTTCAGCGCGGGTTTGAATAACGAGCAGGACGGCTTGTTCGGTTCGATCGTGCCGCAATAGTCCGAGCGTTATCGCTCGGACGGATATTGAGCACCGGCGCGAGGCGCGTTCGAATCCGCGCCCGCGCCGGAAACCTGCGTGAGGTTTCAGACTTCTGGCTTTTTTCTGGCCGGTCGGCGCTATTCAATCCTCGTTCCCTGTGGACTACTGAAGCAGTGGATAGCAGGGCAATTCCCGCGTCAGCGCGTAACCGTAGGTTCTTCCTCGCCACTGAAACTTGCCTTGCGCGCCGCCGAAGACTTCGTTGAGTGTGGTCGCGGTCTGACCGTCCTCATAATTTTCGGTATCGATTGGCGCGTAGGCCAGGAATTGGCTGAATCCTGTTGCGAGCGCCGGCTCGAGCGGCGGTTTGAAATTGAGCTTCGCGATGCCGGGTCTGGGCGCCCAACCGTCTCGCGGCTGATTTTGCGCGCGCACAAGAGCCCATCGCGGCGCCGAGTCACGCGCGATCAAAGTCCACTCCCGGCTTTCGATCGTGCCGTCTTTTTTCATGCGAAGTTCTTCGAGACCCGGTGTGGCGTGCGCCAGTTGATCGCAATGTTCCTGCAATTCCTCTTTCGGTCCGATCGCGCCCTCGCCACCCACAGGCTGCGCACTGCTGCCGATCGCCGCCGCCTGGGGTGTACCGGCCGGCGTCGATTTGCTCCGCGCATGGAAGCATCCAGCAAGGCATCCCGCAGATGCCGCGATCGCGAATATCATTCCGAACAGGAACGGGCGCGGGCGCTGCACGTGCGATGCTGCGTGCTTGAAGCGATGTAGCGGCATCAGAGTGTTTTCGCGATCGCGCGCAGACATGTCAACCGAGGCCTCGAAAGATCTTCACGGCGCGCCTCGAGTCAGGCGGAGACGACTCCGCTGGCCACGTACACGATTCCTCCAAGCATCTCCTCCATCTTGAGCCCCGGCACCAACGGCTCCAGATGGCTCCAGGGGCGGGCGAGACCCTCGAGCGTGGTCGTTGATCTGAGCGCCGCGCCCCACACTAGCAGATTCAGCGGCATCGCTCGCATCGGCGCCCACTTGAGTCCGGCCGCGACCACCCTTGCGCCCGGTTTCAGGTGGCGGCGCACGTTGGCAAGAGCACCCGGCGTACGCATTATGTCGTGCGTGAAATGAAACAACGCGGCGTCCGCCGCGAGCGGAATCTCGGCATCTTCAACCGACGCCGAGACCAGCGTGACGTTCCTCCACCCGTTCTCCGTAGCTCGCGCGCGAGCGAGTTCGAGCATCTCGGGACTCTGTTCGATTCCGACGATCGAGCCCCCGGCTCCGATCAATCCTTCGATAGCCGGAAAGCTGAGTCCCGTGCCGCAGCCGATATCCAGGACCGTATCGCCGCTACCGATGCGCAGCAGCTCGATCGCGCGCCCGCGCAACGGTTCGAACAATGCCAGCTCGAGGTCGTAAATTCGTGCACGCGAGCGATACTGCAGGAGCGCCCCGGAGCGGTTGGGCACGAGCCAGCGTGCCAGCCTCTGAAGGGTCTGCGCGCGGTTATCTCGGGCCTCCAAGGGAATTACCGGACGCCGGCCGCATTCTTCATCTGCCAACAATATTCGGCCGCGGAAGCGCCGCGGTCTCGCAAGCCTGAAAATAAAAATCGCGCCACAATCGACGAAGCAGCCATAGCGTTCTCCCTGTCCGGGGCTCGCGTCGCCCTCGGCGGACCCTTCGACTCATAATAGTAGCCTCTCCGGAAGGAAAGCGCCGTTGCGGCGCCGACCCAATCGAATGTGGGCGAGCGCCTGATTCGGCCTTTGCCTTAATGTCGTTTTGATGGTACTAACTGTAAGCGTCGAATCCAACCAATTTGATCGGGGATCAGTTCAATCCCTGACGACAGGCAAATCTTCACAAGGGGAATACATCAATGCCACGCTCCAAGGAACGTAATT
>JBGPNU010000347.1:0-3370 GCA_041487675.1 Binatus sp. (SeqCode) | reverse complement strand
TTCCATAGCTGCCGATCTCGATGTCCTTCAAGCGGAGTCCGAGATTGCCCGGCTTGGCGCGCACACCCCATTCGCCCATCTGGTTCATCCATCCGAGGTCTGGGGTGCCGGACTCGTAGAGCTTCTGCAGATAAACCGAAGGTTCGAGTTTATATTTGGCTTCCGAACCGACCCGCTCTTCATCTTTGATATGCACTGATCCCATCGGCTGGCCTCCCGACCTCGCGCGGCTACGAGTTTTGCAGTGGCGCGAAAATCGCGCCAAAAAATACCCGCGGCAAAGTCCTGGTAAACGGGCTATCAGAAGCGTTTCTGAAAAGTCAATCCATGCCGGCTGCCCGAGCCAAATCTGCGGGCAGTTTTACATTGTCGCGCGCCGATGCTTTGGTAAACTGGTGAAATCAACCTGCGCACGGGGGAGCGCGCCTCACAGCCTACCGGCCAATGGAGGACGCATCGTGTCGATACTCTCAGAGTTCAAGCAGTTCGCAATCAAGGGCAACGTGATCGACCTCGCGGTCGGATTCGTGGTCGGTGCCGCGTTCGGGAAAATTGTGACTTCGTTCACGACCGACATCCTGATGCCGCCGATTGGGCTGGCGCTCGGCGCGGTCGATTTCTCGAACCTGTTCATCAATCTGTCGTCGAAGCATTACCCGACGATCGCGGCGGCGAAGGCGGCCGGCGCGCCCACGCTGAACATTGGATTGTTCATCAATACGATCATCGACTTTCTGATAATCGCGTTCGCGGTCTTCATCCTCGTGAAGTGGGTTAATCATCTGGTCGGCGCCGACCGGCCCGCACCGCCCACCACCAAGGACTGCCCGTATTGCTTGAGCGCGATCCCGATGGGCGCGACGCGATGCCCGCATTGCACCGCGGAACTGAAGGCGGCTTAATGGGCGGCGGCTGAACGCGTTATTCGAAGGCTTGCGCGACGTCGGCCATCGCCTTGGCCGCTCGTTCGCAAATCTCGCTCAGCAGCTCGTCGGTGATCACCGTGGACAGCGCGATCATCCCGCGCGGGGCAAGAAAGAGACCGTTATTGAGCGCCGCCAGATGGAAGTTCGCGATTGCGCGCGAATCCTCGCGTGCGATGGTCGCGGGCGGCGGCTCCTTCAGAAAAAAAACATTCATCAACGATCCGTAAGTACGCACCGAAAATGGCAGCTCGGCCTGTCGCGCCGCGCGCGCCAGCTCGGCGCTCAGGCGCTCAGCCTGCTTGGCCATCTTGTCGATCCGCGCCTGGGTCAGTTCGCGTATCGATGTGACTCCGGCGGCGCACGTGATCGGATTGCCGTTAAAGGTGCCCGAATGGAAGATCGAGCCGCGGTTGCGCGGATCGAAACTTGACATCACTTCCTCCGAGCCGCCGATCGCTCCGACTGGAAACCCGCCGCCGATAGTCTTGCCCAACATCGTGAGGTCGGGTTTGACGTCGAAAATCTGTTGCGCGCCGCCCTCGTGAAGTCTGAGCGTGATCACTTCATCGAGGATGAACAGCGCGCCCGCGCGATGCGCTGCTTCGGCCACCCGCGCGAGAAATCCATCCGGCGGCTCGACGATGCCCGCCGAACCCAGGATCGGCTCCAGGAAAACCGCCGCGATTTCCGCGCCTCGCTCCGAGAGCAACGCCTCGAACGCGGTCGCCTCGCCGAAGTCGGCGAGCATCGTGCGTTCGCCGTCCTGGCCGGTGAGGCCGACTTCCAAATCGTCGTAGGATCCGTGATACCCGTAGCGCGCCATCAAAATCAGCTTGCGGCCGGTGAGGCGGCGCGCCACCTGCACCGCGAGCATCCCCGCTTCGGTTCCCGAATTGCAAAATCGGATCCGATCTATCGACGCGACCCGTTCGCAAATGAGCGCCGCCAGTTCGATCTGCGCCGCCGAGCGCGCCGGCCACGCGCTGCCATCGCGCACCGCCTTGGTGACCGCCTCGACGATCGGCGGATACGCGTTGCCGTGGACCAGGCTCGTATAGTTGCCGAGCAGATCGATGTACTTGTTGCCGTCAACGTCCCAGACGAAAGCCCCCTCGCCGCGCGCAAGCGTCAGCGGATAGGGCCGATAGTAGGTAGTGGTGCGGGTGTCTCCGCCGGGCATCACGCGCTCTGCGCGCTTGCCGAGCTCCACCGACTTCGCCGTCGCCGCGCGGTAGCGTTCCTCAATACCGTTCATCGTCTTTTCCCCCGACAGGATTTCACCAGCGCGCTCGCGCCTGTCGTTATTATTTTCCGCCCATCATTTGCCCTCATCTAGCGGATACGAGTCAAGCACCCCTGCGCTTGGCTAGCCCATAAGTGGACGAGTCGTACTCGGGCATGACCGCGAGGTCATCAGATGGAGTCGATGATGTCAACGCGCATGAGCGGGGGCGCACGCGCTTAACAAAAAGCTATAGCCAAGCGGCAGGGATTAAAAACTCGTCGTGGCCTCGGCGCCAGTTACCCACGACATGTACGTGAGGAATTCCATCCCAAGTGATGGACCCGGCATGCTCGGTCACGATCATCTGAAACTGTCCCTCTACGACATCGAAAAAATGGGATAGAGCAGTGAAAATCCGGCGTACGCCCTCGATGTCGGATGAGCGGTCGATTTCTTTTCGCTCGTCAGGCGGCCCCTCCATCGACGGCCAAGCCTCAGGAAAATAGACTTGAGAGGGTTGGTCAATGACGAGGAAGCGAGGCACCGGGTTCTGGCCCAAGCCGACGAAGTGCTCATGCAAGGCCAACAATCCGGCGACGTGGTATCCCACCCAGTTTTGCCCGCTGCCTACCTCCCAAAGAAAATCAGTCCGACCAGAGAGGGGGCTAAATTGAAGGGTAAGTTCACGAATGTTTAGACGGACGTTTTCCTTCGCGTGCTCGAGTTGCAGGAGACCTGCGTAGTCTGCGACTTTCGCCGACACAGTATCGAGAGCGGCCTTAAGCCGATCGCGTTGCGTGCGCGGGTCGAGGTCTCTTTTCAGTTCGGCAATTTTCTGCGCTAACGTTTTCACCCTGTCGCGAAGTTCGTCGACGTTGCGGCTAGCGCTGACATTTTCCAAAGCCTGTTCCACGCGGCCCACGAAAAGATAAATTTGCCGGACGCGTTGCCGCTGGGCGGAAAGTGCGGCGGAACGATCTTCCAGATACTTTCGCTTCTGACGGGCCTTGGAGATGGCCCCTTCGCGGTCGCGGAGTTCTTGACGCAACACCGCGAGCTCTTGGTCAAGCTTGGCGGGAGCTGAATGAACCGAAGCGGTGAGCGATTTCAATTCGCGCGCCAACGTTTGCAGCTCGGCTAAACGAGGATTGGCCTCCGTGTGAACGGCCGCGCAGACGGGGCATTCATGCGTATCGCGCACTTTCTCGGCGAACCAGCC
>JBGPNU010000346.1:0-3386 GCA_041487675.1 Binatus sp. (SeqCode) | reverse complement strand
GGATTTCTGCGCACCGAAAGAATTCCTGGTCATCGAACTCGACGGCTCGCAGCATATGGATATGTTGAACCGCGACAGGCGAAGGACCAAATATCTCGAGGGCCTTGGCTACCGGGTCGTTCGCTTTTGGGACAATGACGCGCTCGCATCAACCGCTGAGACGGTCGGGCAGATCAGCAATTTGCTTAAGGACCCTCACCCGCCGCGTGCAGAACGCGGCGGCCGTGTGTCTGTGGCACCTCCCTGCCAGGGAGGTGCCACTGGCACACGGCGCTTTTCGGACTTCACGCTGAAATTTCTGCTATTACGACAACCGAGGCGGAGGAATCTTGTACTTGGTGTTCGCGCCGCCATGGCGGCGGCACGGTTCCCAATGAGTCATTTGCTGCGCTCGACACCTCTGCGTGCGGCAGCGGCACCGTCGGGGCCGATCGTTTGTTTCACTGCCTCGATATGGGCAATCCATTCGGCGTCCTGGCCGGTTTTATCTTCCCGCCCATATATACCTTGCCTCAGTGCCAGCGATTTCGTTTCGAGCGCATAGTAGATTTCGGCCCAATCTTCTTGCGTCAGACTGATCATGCTGGTCTCCCGTCTCCTTTTAAGCAGATCGGCGCGCGACAATCGATGACCAAAGTGGGTTCTCGGCTGGCTGCTGACCAAGTTGCGCGCGTGCCAGGAACCGCGTCGGCGTGGCGTCGCCCGGATCGGCCTTATCGCCCCCGGCTCCGTCGAGCTGCGCTAGCGTCGCTGGCTCCTGGAGCCATTTAGCGCTGAGAGACCCGAGGAGTTATCCGGTTCGAATTTCTCAATCGTCGCTGGCGATCTTTACCTTGGTTGTGCTAAGTCGAGACTATCAGATCCGGATTTCCTAACTTGCTTGGTGCCACACCGGCACAGGAGGGTAAAGCGATGAAAGGAATCGACACATCCATAACGCGCCTCAAAATGTCATCCCACGCCCGCGCAAATGTTCGACGGCTGTTTTTCGTATCGGTAGCCGCAGCTCTGCTCGTATGCACCGGCTTGGCGCCGGTCGATGCCGCCGTAATAGCGATCGCCAGAGGGGGCGCCACGGCACCCTCGTCTGGGGGCGCCACTTTCACGATCTTTGACGAGCCGATGGTGAACAGCGCCGGCGACGTGGTATTCGAGGCGACTCTGTCGAACGGAAACCACGGCATCTACCTCTTGCCGAGCGGCGGCGCGCTCACAAAGATCGCGGAAGAGGGCGACTCGGTCGGCGGCGCTACGCTCTCTGATGACTTCGATGGTCCCGCTATCAACGATAGTGGCACCGTGTTCTTCGTGAACCGGGGGACGACCGGGACGTTTACCGCAGCCGCTTTTGCCGAGCCGTCTGGCGGATCGCTGGCCGCGATCATCAAGCAAGGCGACCCGGCACCAGGGACCAGCGGAGTATTTGTCAGCTTCGACGACATGTCGGTGAATCCCAAGAAGGGCGATTTCGCCGTGATCGGCAGCTACACCGAAGACGGCGGGACGACCTTCAAAGTCGGAATTTGGTTGAGGGAATTGATCAACAAGAAAAAGGGCAAGACCAAGCTGGTGCCGATTGTTCTCAGCGGAGACACGCTCCCGGGCACGGGCGGAGGCGTCGTGGGGATTCCGGGGGACCCGCTGGACATCTTCGAATTGGACGGTCCATGGGTGGGCGACAACCGTTTGGTCGCGTTTGCGGTTGATACTATCAGCGGAGGCTCGGGCACCGAGGAAGGTTCCATCTGGGCGCGCACGCCCAAAGGAAAGATCCAGCCGTTCGTGCTTATGACCGACACGCCTCCGGCGGCGCTTGGCGGATCGATTGACAGTCTCGGAGTGGGCCGCCCCGGCCTTGTCAACAATGTGATTGCCGTAAACATGGAGATCTCAGGCGGCTCGACCAGCGGGGCAATCGTTACCAAGTCGTTGGGCAAGAAGAAGAAGGCCCAGGTTTGCGTCATGAACGGACAGAGCGCGCCCGGGACTACTGGCACGTTCTCAGATACAGACGGCGTTTCGTCGCCGACGTTTAACAAGCTCGGCGATCTCGAATTTCACTCGGAGATAACCGGTGACGCGACCGACTTCATTGGCGAGTTCGTCTGCGAAACCAAGGGCAAGACAAAGGGAACTATCACCCCCGTAGTGCTGGCCGGTGACGCGAAGCCAGGCGGCGGCTCGTGGTCAAACACCGAGGAGGGATCAAGCAGCACCAAGTTTATTACGTTCCTCGACGACAACGACGACAGTTTCGATCCGTCTATCGTTGGAGTGTTTCGCGCCGACATGCCCACGCCGTAGCCCTCGCGGGTTCGGGGTCTGAGTGTTCGCATCAGTGTGGACCTGCGCGGCGGTGCAGACCGCCGCGCAGGTCTTTTCCTGGCGCAAGCATAGCCACGCAAGCTCTAGCCACCGGCGTCGCCCGGATCGGCCTTATCTGATAGACTGAACAAGTATAGAGCGTTGCGCGCTCGAGGTAAGAATCTGACGAAATCGTACGACGTTTTGGGCGAGCATCATGAGAGCGCCATCCTGGTCGGAATCGAACTCGGTTCCGAGCAAGGAATCGGGATCGAAGAATCGCTCGACGAGCTTAAAGCACTCACCGAGAGCGCCGGCGCCGAAGTCGCCGGAATCGTTCGCCAGCGCCTGAAAGCGCCCGACTCGCGCACCTTCATCGGCAAGGGCAAGACCGCGGAGGTCCGCGAGCTGGCGGATGCGAAGGGCGCATCGATTGCGATTTTCGACGACGCGCTCACTCCGGCGCAGGCGCGCAATCTCGAAAACGAGCTCAAGATCCGAGTGATCGATCGCAGCCAGCTAATCCTCGATATTTTCGCGCAGCGCGCGCACACCCTCGAGGGCAAACTCCAGGTCGAGATCGCGCAGCTGAGCTATCTGCAGCCGCGGCTGACGCGCCAATGGTCGCATCTTTCGCGCGTTCGCGGCGGCGGCGCGGGAGGCGGTGGAGTCGGGACCCGCGGACCGGGCGAAACGCAGCTCGAAGTTGACCGGCGCCGGCTGCGCGAGCGGCTCATCCGCCTGAAGGCGCGACTCGGCGAGGTCGAACGCACGCGAACGATTCAGCGCCGGCGGCGGCTCGAAGTTCCTTATCCGACCGTCGCGCTGGTCGGCTATACCAACTCCGGCAAATCGACGCTGATGAACGCACTCACCGACGCCCGGGTCGAGACCGCGAATCGTCCATTCTCAACGCTCGATCCTACGATTCGGCGCCTCAAGCTGCCCGGCAAGATGAACGTGATGCTGGTCGATACGGTCGGATTCATCCATCGCTTGCCGCATATGCTGATCGACGCATTCAAGGCGACGCTCGAAGAGGTGCGGACCGCGACGATGCTGTTGCATGTCGTCGATGCGAG
>JBGPNU010000345.1:0-3401 GCA_041487675.1 Binatus sp. (SeqCode) | reverse complement strand
TTTTCACCTATCAACGCCGCTAACCATTCGGTCAATCGCAGCTTTACCGTCATAATCCCGAAAGTCAAGAGATACGGTCCGAGCGGTCAGTCGGTCAGGAAAAGTGTCGAAGATGTTTCACGTGAAACATTCTCCTTCTAACTAGCTGAATTTAAATGATTTTTATGGCCAGACTGCCACTTAAGGCAGATTTTCGCGCGGCTTCGATCAATGCGAGTGTTGTCCGCGCCTCGGCCAGGTTGTCGCGAGCACCCCGCGAATCGGGGCCGTCGGCGATCGCGCGCTCGAACTCCGCCGCCACCCTGCCGAACCAGGCCGAATGGTACGAGTCGTCGGCAATGTCGGCGACCGAGAGATCCTCGACGATGCCTTTGCGGTCGGTCAAGGTGACGTGGTCGCCTTCGATCTCGATACATCCGCGCTGGCCATAGATGACCGCCGAAGTTCGGCGAACTGGGGCGCGCCACGAGAGATGCGCCCGGGCGATACAGCCCGAAGAAAACACCAGTCGCAGGTCGGCCAGATTCTCCGCATCGCCATGGGCGGGCGATTCGAGATGCGCCGAAATCGCGGTCGGCGCGTCGCCACCGAGCAACCATTGCATCAGGTAGAAGACGTGCCATCCGTGGTCGATCAAAATTCCGCCGCCGGACGCCGCCGATGCGCGCCACTTGGCGCCGCTTCCGCCCGCGCCGGCAGGCTCGATGCGGAAACGATCGATCGAGATGAAGTGAATCTCGCCGAGGCAATCTGCCTCGATCGCTTTGCGGGCGACCGCGTATGCCGGAGCGTACTTCCAATTGTGCACGCACATCAGGACACGCGCTTGCTTTGCCGCGAGCGACGCGAGTTCATCGAACTCCGAAAGCGTGAGGCATAGCGGCTTCTCGACGAGTACGTGGGCGCGCGCGTTCAGCGCTGCGCGGACTGACTCGGCGTGGATCGCGGGCGGGCTCGCGATATCGACGAAGTCGGGCGACTCGCCGTCGAGCATCAGCTCGAGGTCATCATAGACGCGGACATTTTTGATTAGCCGAATCGCCTCGTGACGGCGCTCGGAGATTGGATCTTGAACGACGCCGACTCCGATATTTTCGCGCGTGCGCCATCCCGGTAGATGCGCTCGCGCAGCGACCTCGCCGAATCCGGAAATCGCGCCCCGCAGTTTCGCTTGAGTCGCCATCGCGGCGACCAGTTTTAGCTAAAGCTATGACGCGGGCAACTAGCAGGAGCTGGCCCCTGCTCAGATCTCGTCGCGGAGTATGCGCGTAGCGACCACCAAAGCGGTGGCGCCGGCGGTGGACATCAGGACCGCGCCGACGAAGTTGTGCGCGCGCACGCCGAGGATCTCGAAAATTATTCCGCCGACCACTCCGCCGACCAGGCCGAGCATGATATCGGCGCACACGCCGTAGCCGTTCCCGTTCAGAATTTTGCCGGCGAGCCATCCGGAGACTAGCCCGACGATTATCCACTCGAACATGATTCGCGATTCCTCCCTGCTTTATGGCTGACCGCCGCGCTCTGAAGGGCGACAGCCTGCTATCCAAGCTGAGAGCAAGAGCGTTGCCACCCTAAAATCGCGATGATTCCTGCATGAATCATACGCAAGCGCGGCAACGACGATGCCGCATTCGAACTGCACCGCCGGATTATGACTGCGGCGTGATTGAAGATGGCGTGAGTTGGTGCGAGTCTCTATCCGGATTCAAAGTGGAAATTGCGCAGAAGATCTCAAGTCCGCCTGCAGAGCAAAACATGCCGGCGGCGAAGTCGGCTCGCGCGGAGAAATTCCTGGTCGCGCTAATCAAGCCCTCCCACTACGACGACGATGGTTACGTCATACAATGGTGGCGCGGCTGGATCCCGGCAAATTCGCCCGCCGCTCTCTACGGGCTCGCGCTTGATGCACGGCGACGGCAAGTCCTTGGCGCCGGCGTCGATCTCGAACTTGAGGTCTATGACGAGATCAACACGGTCCTGCCGCTCCGGCGCATCATCCGCCGATTTCGCCAAAACGGACTGAAAGGCCTGGTCTGTCTCGTCGGTGTGCAAAGCAACCAGTTCGCCCGCGCGGTTGACATTGCCCGGATGATGCGGCGCCACGATATTCAAGTGGTGATTGGCGGGTTCCATGTCAGCGGCTGCGTTTCGATGCTCCCCGAGATGCCGCCGGAGTTGAAGGAGGCTGCGGCGCTGGGAATAAGCCTGTTCGCCGGGGAGGCGGAAGGAAGGATGGACGAGCTACTGCGGGACGCGTACAGCCGCAAGCTCAAACCCTTATACAATTTTGTCGACGACCTTCCCGGTCTGGAAGGGCAGCCATTGCCTTATCTGGAGTCCCATCACCTCGCGCGCAACCTGGGAAACATCAGTTGCTTCGATGCCGGGCGCGGATGTCCTTTCAACTGCAGTTTCTGCACTATCATCAACGTGCAGGGGCGCAAGTCGCGCTATCGGAGCGCCGCCGATGTGGAGAGCCTGATCCGGGCGCACCCACGCGGCCGGGTAAGAACCTATTTCATTACCGACGACGATTTTGTCCGCAACCGGAACTGGGAGCCGATCCTCGATCGCATCATCGAGCTGCGGGAAAAGGAAGGCTACAAGATCCATCTGACGATCCAGGTCGATACTCAGTGTCATAAGATCCCACGCTTTATCCAAAAGGCGGCGCGCGCCGGATGCAAACGCGTTTTCATCGGACTCGAGAGTATCAACGAAGAGAACCTTAAGTCGGCGGCCAAGCGGCAGAACAAATTCAGCGAATATCGAACGATGCTGCGCGCATGGCGCGAAGCCGGCGTGATGACTTATGCCGGTTACATTATCGGCTTTCCGAACGATACGCCCGAAAGCCTCGCGCGCGATATTCGCACCATCCAACGCGAGCTACCCGTCGATATTTTGGAATTTTTCGTTCTGACGCCCTTGCCGGGTTCGCGTGACCATCGTGATCTGTACCTCAACGGCGTCGAAATCGATTCCGACATGAATAGATACGACACCGAGCATGTCACGACGGGCCATCCGCTGATGACCCGGGCGGAGTGGCAATCCACATACGAGCAGGCGTGGCGCCTGTACTATTCGCCGGAACATATCGAGACGTTGATCAAGCGAGCGATCGCCGACGGGATAAGTCCCGCGCGCCTGACCTCGATGATCTTCACCTTCTACACCAGCCAGGTATTTGAGAAGGTCCATCCCCTGCAGAGTGGAGTGTTCCGGCGTAAGTGTCGCAGCCAGCGCCGCCCCAACATGAAGCGCGAGTCCGCCCTGCTCTTCTATCCTCGCCGAGCCAAAGAGATTGCCAAGACGTATGTGCCGGCGCTGCTATTCCTTTGGAGGCTCACACGGTTGCGCCATCGGCTGAAGAAAGACCCGGCGACGCGGCACTA
>JBGPNU010000344.1:0-3410 GCA_041487675.1 Binatus sp. (SeqCode) | reverse complement strand
TCAGGATCGTTGATCACGAATCTTTAAGTCTTGATAGTCGAGTAGTAAAGATGCACGACGCCCGGATCTCTTCCGATTTCACTATCAGCCGGTTGAATGTCCCGTCGCCGGAACAAACCGGCGATGTCCCGAAAGCGGGCATGCCATCCACATTCGAGAGATAGCAGCTTGGTTAAGGCCGTCGTAGCCGAAGCCTGGTCATTCGCCCTTCGGCATCACGCTTGCACATCATCTTATGGGTCGTGTCGCGCGAAGTTTCCGCGCGGGTCGCGAAGTTCAAATCAGTGTGCGAAAGCCGCGTACGTCATCGATGAGCAATCCGACCACAACGACGCCACTCGCTTCGAGGCTTGTCGCGCCCGCCACGCCATCCAGACCGCTGCGCATCCTGGTCGCCGACGATTCCGAGGACAACCGGATGCTCATCACCGCGTTCCTCAAGAATACGCAGTACTGTATCGACGAGGTCGAAAATGGCGCACTCGCAGTCGAGCATTTCATAGCCCGCAAGTACGACCTGGTCCTGATGGACATTCAGATGCCGGTGATGGACGGGCATGCCGCGACGCGCGCGATTCGGGATTGGGAACGCGACAATCACCGAACGCCGACGCCGATAGTGGCGCTCTCCGCAGCCGCTCTCTCCGAATCGTTCATCAGCAGCCGCGCCGCCGGATGCGACGAGCACGTGACCAAGCCGATCCGAAAAGCCGCGCTGCTCGAAGTGATCGATCGCGCCACCGCCTGATTTGCTCTCCCCGCATAAGCGTGTACCTACACCGCTGATTTCGCTTGCGCAGATTTCGCTTGGATTCTTCCGCGCATTTCGCTAAGGCGATCGGAGCGGAAGCTCGAGATGAGCGAGTTTACAATCAAAGACAAGGTCGCTATCGCCGGCCTCGGCGAGACCAGCTACTACAAACGCGGCGATGCGCCGGTCAGCGAATTCCGGCTCGTGCTCGAAGCGATTCAGCGCGCCGCCGATGACGCCGGTATTCCGGTCACTGCGATCGACGGAATCGCGTCATACAGCAACGATCGAAACGATTCGGTCCGGGTCGCCACCGCGCTCGGACTGCCCGAGTTGCGCTTCTCCAACATGTTCTGGGGCGGCGGCGGTGGTGGAGGCGCGGGAGCTATCGGTAACGCCGCCGCCGCGATCGTGGCCGGCTTCGCGACCTGCGTCGTCGTATATCGAGCACTCGCGCAGGGCCAGTTCGGCCGCTTCGGGCAGACGCCCGCGATTCGCACTATCTCCGGCCCGCCCGCCTACACCTGGCCGTACGGCATGTCCACGCCCGCGCAATGGATCGCGCTGCGCACGCGCCGCTTCATGCACGAGCATCGCGTCACCCAGGACGCGCTCGCCGCGATCGCGATGGCCTGTTATCACCACGCGCAGTTCAATCCGCGCGCCGTCATGTACGGACGGCCGCTCACGCGCAAGGCCTACGACGAATCGCGATGGATCGTCGAGCCGTTTCATCTCTACGACTGCTGCATGGAGAACGATGGCGGCGCGGCCGTGATTCTGACCAGCGCCGAGCGCGCGCGCGATCTTAAGCAGCGCCCCGCGTACGTCATGGCGTCTGCGCAGGGCTCTGATTTCAGGCAAGGCGCGGGCGCTGAGAACGGCCCCGACTACGCGACCTCCAATTTCAAGACGCTCGCGCCGCGTCTGTACGCGATGGCGGGAATCAAGCCCGCTGACGTCGATGTTGCGCAGGTTTACGAGAACTTCACCGGCGCCGTGATGACGAGTCTCGTCGAGCACGGATTTTGCGATCCCGACGAGGTGATGGACTTTTGCACCTTCGAAAATCTGACCTGGCCCAAAGGCAGGTTGCCAATCAACACCAGCGGCGGAAACCTGGCCGAGTGCTACATGCACGGACTCGAACTGATAATCGAGGCGGCGCGCCAGGTGCGCGGCACTTCGACCTGCCAGGTCAAGGACGCCGAGATTTCAATAGTCGTGTCGGGACCCATGGTCGCGCCGGTGAGCGATCTGATTCTTCACGGGTGAGCGCGATGGCCGGCGATAATTCCCAATCGAAAACTTATCTGCCCGCGGGATTGCCGGCGCCGGCCGCGATGCGCGACGGACTCGACCGCGAATTCTGGGAGGCCGCGCGCCGCCATGAACTCGTCGTGCAGCGTTGCAATCGATGCGCGACGTTTCAGTTCGGTCCCGAGTGGATATGTCACAAGTGCCACACGCTTGATGTCGGATGGCATCGCGTGTCAGGCCGCGGGCGGGTTTACAGTTGGGAGCGAGTCTGGCATCCCGCGCATCCGGCGCTCAAATCCGCCTGTCCGTACATTGTCGTCGTGGTCGAGCTCGGCGACGCCGGAAACGTGCGCATGGTCGGCAATCTGCTCGGCGATCCGATGCGCGAAGTGAATTTCGACGCCGATGTCGAGGCGGTCTTCGAGGATCACACCGAAGGCTTCACCTTGATTCAGTGGCGCCTCGCGCACTCGTGACGCGCCTGCGCCCGCTATTCAGGGTTTTTTCGGGTCCTCGCCCTTGATCTCTTCGGCCTTGTTAAAGTTGAGCGACGCGGAGTTCAGGCAATAGCGAAGCCCGGTTGGCTTGGGGCCGTCGTCAAACACGTGGCCGAGATGCGCGTCGCATTTCGCGCACATCACCTCGGTCCGCTTCATGAAAAATGTACGGTCGGTTTCCGTATGAATGTTCTCCGGCGCGATCGGCTGAAAAAAGCTCGGCCATCCCGTCCCGGATTCGAATTTTGTATCCGAGCTGAATAGCGCGTTGCCGCAGCAGATGCATCGGTAGAGTCCCTTGTCATGATTCTCGGCGTACAAGTTTGAGAACGCACGCTCGGTGCCTTTTTTGCGCGCGACCTTGTACTGCTCGGCGGTTAGAAGTTTGCGCCATTCCTCGTCCGTCTTCACGACTTTGTCAGTCATCACCAGTCCCTTCCTTTGGCCCGAATCGGTGAACTCGACGATCGATACTTTGGTTATACCCGGGCCGTGCTGATCCGACGAATTGTCGGAAGCATCAGATCCGATACCAGTTTCAACGTAACCGAACGCGATGATCGCGGGTATCGCGGCGAGCGCTGCGACGAATACTCGCCGTCCGATTAGATGATCGTTTTGCGTTGTTTTGATCATTGCATATTAGACAACGGCTTCGAAGGCCGCTCGGTTCCCGCGCGCCGACGGAGTCCTAGATCTGATACACGAACAGCTTCTGTTCCTTGGGCCGCAGATACACGGTCGCCCCCGGCTCCAGATGGAGCGCCTGGTAGCGATCGTGATCGATCTCGACCTGCACCATGTCGCCCCACTCGGCGACCAACTCGACCTTGACCTGCGGACCGGCAGGATTTATCGATCTGACCGTCGCCGGGAAAGTTTGCTTGCCATTGGGCTGCATC
>JBGPNU010000343.1:0-3412 GCA_041487675.1 Binatus sp. (SeqCode) | reverse complement strand
GATTTTTGATAATTTTCGCCCTATTATCCACATTGATGTAACAAACTCAACTTATTACGCTGATTTTGACGCAAAATAGCGACCCACAATTCAAACCCAGCATAGCCGCGGCTCGCCGGGGAGCCGAAATATGACCAATCCTCAACGAACTTTCCTCTGGATTTCAGCCGGATTAATCATACTTTCAATCGGGCTGCGAAGAATCGCGCTCGCTCAGCCGCAACTGGTTCTGAGCAGCACCGCGATTGCTCCAGGAGCCCCAATAGCCAGTTACTTCGCGTGCACCGGTGCGGACCGATCGCCTGAACTCGCATGGAGCGGCGCCCCGAAATCGACGGTCACTTTCGCGTTAATCGTCGAGGATCCCGACGCGACAGGCGGAACATTCATCCATTGGGTCGCGTACAATATTCCCGCCAGTGCAACCTCGCTTCCTGCGGGATTGCCGCAGAACGCGGAAATCCCGGGTGGCGGCACAAACGGCATGAATAGTTTTGATCATATCGGCTACAATGGCCCGTGTCCGCCGCCGGGCAAGACTCATCGCTATCGTTTTCATCTCTTGGCTCTGGACTCGGCGTTGAGCGTCGGTGATAGCGCGGATGCGGCCGCGATTCAGTCGGCAATCATCGGACACGTCGCCGCGGATGCGGAACTAACAGGAACCTTCAAACGCTAGGGATCGGGAACTTAGAAATGGCAAAAGCGCTCAAAATACTGGCCGGACTCGTGGTCGTAGTGGTCGTCATCTATGCCGGATTTCGTTTCTACCAATCGCAGCGTGGATTAAAGGCCGGTCTGCTCACCGAAAACATCACGCACGATGGCGACGTGTGGAAGGCGGATTTCACTGCGCGGATACCGGCGCCCGAGCAGACCGTCTTCAGCGCGATTCGTAATATCGAAAATACCCACAGCGATCAGGTCAAAGCGGTGCGTATCGTGTCGCAGGCCGGCAACAAGAAAACCGTGGACATGGATATCGCGGGCCCCGCCGGACAAACGATTACGACCGAACTCGAATTCGAATATCTGCCCGACGACAAGAAGATCGTCTATCACACGCTGAATAACCCGCTCCTCGATACCCATGCCGCGTACCAACTTGCAGATGAAGGCTCGAGTACATTCATCGACTACCATGAAACCACGCATCTGCTGCAGCCCGTCCCGGTGCCCGACGGCGTGGTCAAACAGGTGATTCGCGGCGTCTTTATCGCGCAGCTCGAAACTCTGAAGCATACTCTCAATATCAAGACTGCCGACGAGACTTCGAGCGACGACGAACCCTGAGCGCGCGCGGCAGTCCGCGGCCGGCGTCTCAAAAATTGTGATGAATGAAATCGACGCGCACTTTTCCAAAGGCGTCGAACTGTTTAATCGCGGCGAGTTCTTCGAAGCGCACGAAGAGATGGAAGAAGCGATGAATCTGCTCGAGGACGACACCAGCGACTGGGAATTCTACCTCGGGCTGCTGCGCGCGGCGGTGGCGAATCACAAACTCGAACAGGGCGAGCTATCGAGCGCGCGATTGCATTTGCGGGCCTCGCTGAAATTCCTCGAGGCCTACCCGGACCGCCATCGCGGAATCAAGCTCCGCGAGTTCCGCAGCGCGCTCACCGCGGAACTCGCACGCGTAGAAGGTTCCGCGATAGCCGTCACTCCGCCGCGAATCGAGATGGCTCCGTAGGTTCGATCCGTGATCGCGCAATGACGCAATGACACGCCTGGCCGCAGAATTTGCGCTTTCCGCGTTCGCACTCAGCGGATGCCCGCGATGGAAGCGCGCGGAGATCGCAATCGCCGGACGATCGAACGTCGGCAAGAGTTCGTTACTCAACGCGCTCACGGGAGTTAAGGGACTCGCGCGGACCAGCAAGACTCCGGGGCGCACGCGATGCCTGAACTTCTTCACCGTCGGAGACGGGCTCGCGCTGTGCGACCTGCCGGGTTTCGGCTATGCGAAGATGCCGCACGATGAAGCGCGAAAGATCGCGGCGATGATGCACGACTATATCCATGGGCGGAGCAATCTCGCGGCTATTGCGATTCTGATCGATTGCCGCCGCGGACCCGAACAGGACGAACTCGATCTGGCCGCGATGGCCGCCGGGCGCGGCATCGAAGTGATTCCCGTCGCGACTAAGATTGACAAACTGCGCCGCTCGGAGCGGTTGGCGGCGCTCGGGCGTTTCGAGCTGATGCCGGGTGCGCCGATTTTTTCTTCCGCGACTTCGGGCGAGGGTATCGATGAACTTCGGCGCCGAATCCTGGCAATCGGCCGCGCCGGCGCCGTCAAGAATGCCGAATTGCCATGAATCCCGAAGTCTCGGTAATTATTCCGACCTATAACAGGCGCGTGATGGTGCGCGAGGCGATTAACTCCGTGCTGGCGCAAACCGCGGCGCCGTTCGAGCTGATCGTCGTCGATGACGGCTCGTCCGATGGCACCGCCGAAGATTTGGCGCGGCTCGGCGCGGAGTCCGGGATCAGAATCGAGCGCATGGCGAATCGCGGGCCTGCGGCGGCGCGAAACCGCGGCGTGGCGATCGCGCGCGCGCCGCTGATCGCATTCCTGGACTCCGATGATTTGTGGGCGCCGACAAAGCTCGAACGCCAGCTCGCGTTCATGAGCGAGAATCCCGGCTGTGCGATTTCGCAGAGCGACGAAACCTGGATCCGCAACGGGCGGCGCGTGAATCCCGGAATGCGGCATCGCAAGCGCGCGGGCAATTTTTTCGTCGAATCCCTTCGCACCTGCCTGGTAAGTCCGTCGGCAGTCTTGATGCGGAAGCGACTGTTCGATTCGATCGGCGGATTCGACGAAGACATGACCGCCGCCGAGGACTACGACTTGTGGCTGCGGATTCAGGTCGATCACGAGATTGGTTTGCTCGATGAGCCGCTGGTGACGCGCCGCGGGGGGCATCCGGATCAACTCTCGGCGACCACGCCGGCGATCGATCGGTTCCGGATTCTGGCGCTGTCGAAATTGCTCGGCGACGATCTGCTTGATCCCGAGCGGCGGTTGGCGACGACGCAAGTGATCGTCGAGAAGTGCCGCATCTATGCGGCCGGACTCGTGCGACGAGGCAGAATCGACCAGGCGCGACTTTACCAGTGGGTCGCTGACCAGGCGGGAGGCTGGCAAAGCCGTGCGGTTCCTGAAATCGGATGCGCGGTTGCATCGATGCGAGCTATGCTTCGCGTCGATGCGACGCATGCTCCGCGAGATTCCCCATGAACGCTGACCAGATCGACGCGGAGATTCGTATTATGGCGGGGCAGCGACGGCTGCCCCCCGCGCATCTCGAACGATGGCTCGCGATTGATGAAGCATCGCGCGGCGCGTTGCTGGCGCTCGCGCGGAAGCTCGGGCTTAGAACCGGACAACTGGTGAGCGCGCTTGAAT
>JBGPNU010000342.1:0-3430 GCA_041487675.1 Binatus sp. (SeqCode) | reverse complement strand
GCGCTCGGGTGCGCCGTGCTGCATCGGCCGTCGATTGTATTCCTTGACGAACCCACTTCCGGCGTCGATCCGCTCTCGCGCAGATTGTTTTGGGAATTGATCCAACGCATGAGCGACGACGGCGTTACGATTTTCGTGACGACGCATTACATGGATGAAGCTGAGTACTGCAATCGGCTCGCCCTGATGTATCGCGGAAGCCTGGTGGCGCTCGGCACGCCGACCGAACTCAAGCTCAATTCGATCGAGGGGTCGCTGCTGCTGCTTGAATGCGATCGCCTCGGCGATGCGATCGGGCGGGTGCGCGCGATCGCAGGGGTTCGCGATGTGGCCGTGTTCGGCAATGCGCTCCATCTGGTGGTGTCGGAGGACGCCGGCGTCGTGAACGCGATCCGGTTGGCTCTGGAAGCGGACGGAATCGCGATTGCGCGCTTGAATCAAATACGTCCAAGTCTGGAAGATGCTTTCGTGGCATTGACCTCCGGCCATCGCGCCAGTGAGGCCGCAGCTCGATGAACCTCCGACGCCTGCTCGCAATCTCGCGCAAGGAAATCGTGCAAGTTTTGCGCGATTCGCGCAGCCTGCTGATCGTGCTCCTGATGCCCCTGATGCTGATGACGATACTCGGTTACGGCGTCAACCTGGACACCAAGCACATCAAGGTATGGGCGTTCGATCGCGAAGGTAGTCCAGCGAGCCAGGATTTGTTGCGCCGCTTTCAGGCCTCGATCTATTTCGACCTGGTCGAGAGCGTTAGTGACTATCGCACGCTGACCGACGCCCTGGACGACGGCCGCTGTCAGCTCGCGATCGTTGTCCCGCACGATTTTTCTGAGCGTCTTCATGACGGCCGGGTGGTAACGATTCAGGCCCTCGTGGACGGTTCCGATTCGAACACTGCGCAACTCGCGATCGGATATGCGCAAGGCGTCCTCAGCGGCTATGGATCTTCGGTGCAGGCGGAATTCATCCGCGCAAGCGGCGTGCCCGCAGTAATGCCTGCGCTATCGGTGGAAGCGCGGACCTGGTTCAACGAGGAACTCGAGAGCAAGAACTTTATCGTACCGGGGGTTGCCGCGGTGGTGATGGCGGTCGTCGGCACGATGCTGACCTCGCTCACGATTGCGCGCGAATGGGAGCGCGGAACGATGGAGCAACTGATTTCGACGCCGGTGACTGCGCTGGAGATAATCCTCGGCAAGCTGATCCCCTACTTCGCGCTCGGGATGTTCGACACCGCGGTCTGCGCCGCCATCGCGGTGTTCTGGTTCGAGGTTCCATTTCGCGGGGATTTGGCGACACTGGTGATCGGTTCGGGACTCTTCATGACTGTGATCCTGGGGCTCGGCTTCTGGATTTCAGTGCTGACCAAAAACCAGCTTGCGGCGAGTCAATTCGGATTGGTGGCCGCGTTCTTGCCGTCGATGCTGCTGTCGGGGTTCACTTTTCCGATCGAGCAGATGCCGCTCGGCGTGCAGCCCTTCACCTACCTGGTCGCTGCGCGTTACTACGTGGTGATCCTGAAAAGCGTGTTCCTGCGCGGCACCGGAATCAGCGCGCTCAAGTGGCCGGCGCTCGCACTTTCCGTTTACACGGTGATCATGGTGGCGCTGGCGCGAAGGTCGTTCCACAAGTCGTTGGAGTAGTGGAGTTCCCGATGCTCGAACGCCTTCACCAAATTCTGATCAAGGAATTCATTCATCTGTTTCGCGACAAGCGGGCGCGTTTTGCCCTGGTCGTGCCGCCATTGTTGCAGATGCTGATTTTCGGCTATGCGGCAACCTACGAGGTCAATCGGATTTCCACCGCGGTGCTCGATTTCGACCATAGCCCGGAGAGTCGCGAGTTTCTCGATCGCTTCAGGGCCAGCAGCCGCTTCGTGATCCGGGAAATTGTGCATGAGCAATCGGAGATTCCCGCGCTGATCGATCATCGCCGGGTGCTGCTGGTTCTGCAGATTCAGCCCGGCTTCGCCGCGTTGCTGCGCAAGGGGCAGACCGCGCCGGTGCAAGCCGTACTCGACGGGACCGACTCGAACACGTCGCTAATCGCAATCGGGTACATCAATCAGATCGCCGCGCGCTATGCGCAGGACTACCAACTCGAGCATGCGGAGCATTTGCGCCCGTCTCTCACCCAGTTTGCGCCCAAGATCCAGCTTGAAGAACGACCGTGGTACAACCCGAACCTGGAAAGCCGCTGGTTCTTCGTGCCCGGCGTTATCGGCACCTTGCTCCTGACGACTGTGATCATGCTGACCGCGTTCGCGGTGGTGCGCGAACGCGAGATCGGCACGCTCGAACAGTTGATGGTGACGCCGATTCGTCCCGCCGAATTGATAATCGGCAAGACGATGCCGTTCATGCTGATTGGACTCGGCAACATGTTCCTGGTCAGCATGCTTGGAGTTCTGTGGTTCCAGATTCCGTTCCGCGGCAACCCGCTGGTGCTACTGCTTGGCACGACGCTGTTTCTGCTGAGTGCGCTCGGAGTTGGGCTGTTGATCTCGACCGCGTGTTCGACGCAACAGCAGGCGTTTTCGGTCACGTTCTTTTACGTCACCCCGGCGATCATGCTGGGCGGCTTTGGCTTCCCGATATCCAGCATGCCGAAGGTGCTCCAGTGGTTGACATATCTCGACCCGCTGCGCTTCTACCTGGTCGTCCTTCGCTCCGTTTTCTTGAAAGGGGTCGGGCTGAGCGTGCTATGGCCGCAGATGCTTGCGCTGACGATTCTCGGGACGAGCGCGCTCACCATCGCGACGCTCAGGTTTCACAAGACTCTCGACTAAGGCCGAGAACGCGACTACTTCGGCGCTGGCAAAGCCGCGATGGCAAACCTTTTGATCGCTTCAGCGAGCTTGTCAGAGGTCCTGATATCCGTCGCGCAGTTTGTACCCACACATATGAACCCGAACGAGGGATAGGCTGACATGCTCGCTGCGCTCTTGACGTCTACTAAGTCTACGTCGGAGATTCGCATGACCACCTTCGCAGGACGATAAGTCGCTAGCGCCGTCCGCCATAACTCGCTTGCACGTTGATTATCGCTCGGGCCGACGATCCTTATCCGGAGATATCCATGGTCAAGATTCTCGAGCGCGAGGCCGAGCGTGGCGACGTTATTACTCGACATTGTTCCGGCGAAGGCCGGTGCGCCTGAGATGAGATCGGCGGCAACTTTCGCGTAACTTTCGCTGCCCATGATTTTCGCCAGCTTCGCAATCGCGATCGCGGCGGTTGCATTCACCGACGGCATCGGCGAGTCGTAAAAGGCACTGCCGCCGGGCTGCGAAAGCTTGATCGACAACTGGTTCAGGTTGGCGTCGCGGTTAACGATCAGGCCCGAGTCGCGAAGTCGAAATTTTTCCAGAATGACCGAAGCAAGAGACCGCGCGGCGTTCAGGTACTTCTGGTCGGCTGAGAATTCG
>JBGPNU010000341.1:0-3435 GCA_041487675.1 Binatus sp. (SeqCode) | reverse complement strand
GCTCGTTCCGCTCGGCGTCATCGTACTCATACTCGGAGTTTACCCGCACGCGATCCTCGGCCTGCTCAACACCTCGCTCGTTCACCTCAATCAGGTCGTGCTGTCGAGTTCGAGCGCGGCGGTCGCGATGATTCGCTGAGCCGGCCGAGACGAAACCAGATGGACCTCGGTAACCTCGCGAGCCTGAGTCACTTTATTCCGGAGTTGATCCTGGTGGCGGGTATTTTGGCCATCGTGATCATCGACCTGATCGTTCGCGACAAGACCCGGCTCGGCGCTCTCGCGTTGATCACCGCCGCCGCGTCGTTGCTGGCTCTTGGACTCGAGCCGGTGCTCTCGGGCGCCTGGCTGTTCCATCGCATGCTGGTGTTCGATTCGTTCGCGATTTATTTCCGCGCGTTGATAGCGCTGGCAACGGTGGTCGCAGTCTGGATGTCGATAGGCTCGGAGGAAGTCAAGAATTGCGACCAGGGCGAGTACTACGCGATATTGCTCGCCAGCACGTTCGCGATGTTCCTGATGGCGGAATCGGCGAACCTGCTGATGGCGTACCTTGCGCTCGAGTTCGTCAGCCTGACCTCCTACATCCTGACCGGTTTCCTGCGTCATAACCGCCGCTCGCTCGAAGCCGCGCTCAAGTACCTGATTTATGGCGGGGTCGCGTCGGGCACCATGATTTATGGCATGAGCTGGATATTCGGACTTACCGGTTCGCTAGATTTCACCGAGATTAACAAAGCGCTATCAACGCCCGGCCATCTCCCGGTGCTCACTGTGTTCATTGCATTGGTGCTGATCCTGACCGGGATGGGTTACAAGATTTCGTCGGTGCCATTTCACATGTGGACGCCGGACGTTTACAGTGGCGCGCCGATTCCGATCACGACTTTTCTTGCGATCGGTTCCAAGGCCGCTGGTTTTGCGCTGCTGACGCGCTTTTTCTTCCCGGCCATTTCGCACCTTACTGCGGGCGGGAGCTGGACTGCGCTCTCGGACGTGGATTGGCCGCAGTTGCTGCTCTTCGTTTGCATCATCACGATGACGCTCGGAAACCTGGCCGCGCTTCAACAAACCAACATGAAGCGGCTGCTGGCCTATTCCAGTATCGCGCAGGCGGGATACGCGTTGATGGGTTTCGTCGTTCTCTCCAACGATGGCATCCGCGCAATGCTATTTTACCTGTTTGCGTACTATGTAATGGATGCGGGCGCCTTCCTGGTCGTCATGATCGTGTCTAATTCGACCGGGCGCGAGGATATCGACGCCTACCGCGGGCTGGCGTGGCGCGGCGGCATAGTACCCGCGGTCGCACTGACTATTTTCCTTTTCTCGCTGACTGGTATTCCTCTGACGATTGGATTCATCGGCAAGTTTTATCTATTTGCCGCGGTGATTCGTGGCCAGTTTTATGTACTGGCTATTGTCGGAATACTCAATTCGGTAGTTTCGCTCTATTACTATCTGAAACCGATTCGGATTATGTTCTTCGAACAGCCCAGGGGCGACGAGGGCACGGTCCGCTTCGAGGCCTGGACCTACGGCTTGATGGGCGTGCTCGCCTGCGCGACGATCGCGTTTGGACTCTACTGGGCGCCGATCATCTCGTTCGCCAACCGCTCGCTCAATTTCTTCACCGGCCCGGCCTGAGCAGGATTGATTAACATCATTCGAACACGATCGTGCGATTGTGATGGAGTAGCACCTGCTTCTTGAGGTGTGCGCGGACCGCCTTCGCGAGTACCATCACTTCGAGATCCTTGCCCTTGCGCGCGAGATCGGCGACGGTGTCGCGATGCGTCATCGGCGCGGTCGCCTGCGCGATTATCGGTCCAGCGTCTAGTGCCTCGGTCACGTAATGAGCGGTCGCCCCGATCAGCTTCACGCCGCGGTCGTGCGCCTGCTTGTGCGGCCGCTGACCGGCGAAGGCCGGCAGGAAGCTGTGATGGATGTTGATGATCGGCTTGTTCCATGCGCGCAGAAATTCCCCCGACAGCACCTGCATGTAGCGCGCGAGGACGACGGTGTCGGCATTGAGTTCGCCGAGACGCTTCAGCAATGCAGTCTCGCCTTCCGATTTCCGGTCCTTCAAAACCGGAATCACGGTGAATGGCACCTCGAACGGACGCGCGAGCGATTCGAGATCCGGATGATTGCTGATGACGCCCACGACCTCGCCGTCCAGCTCGCCGAAACGGTGGCGGCTCAGCAGGTCGATCATGCAATGGGGCAGCCGCGACGCCATAATGACCACCCGGTCCCGTTTGGCCGAGTCGAAGAGATGCCAGCTCAGGCGCTCCCACGGCATTAGCGAAGGCATCGACGCATCGAGTTCCTTCGAGAGCTCAGCGATTGGTCGGCGCAAACTCTCGAAGTGGATTCGCCAGAAGAAGTGCCCGTCTTCGTCGTCGGAGTATTGGTCGGACGTGATAATATTGCAGCCTTGGGTAAATAGATGGCCGGCGACGCGGGCGATGATACCCGGGCGGTCGACGCATGAAATGAGTAGAGTTGCTTTACCTTCGGCCACGCGTTTTCGCTCCAGCGGCAATAGTGATTTATCGGTTCTAGTTTGCGATTCTAATTTGCGATTCTAATGTCCCGGCTCACAAATAAACAAACTCCCGCGGACGGGGTGCTGTATGTAGTCGCAACTCCGATTGGCAATCCCGACGACATTTCCGCCCGCGCCATTCGCACCCTTAAAGACGCTGATTTGATCGCATGCGAAGATACGCGGCGAACCGGTCAGATGCTCGCGAGCCATCAGATTCGCACCCCGACCATCAGCTACTTTGAGCATAACGAGGAGCGACGGGTGCCTGAAATGATCGAGCGGCTGCGCGCAGGCGCGAAAATCGCGCTGGTCACCGATGCGGGTACGCCTGCGATTTCCGATCCCGGCTTTCGTATCGTACGTGCCGCGCTGGAAGCTCAAATACGGGTCGTCGCGGTGCCCGGAGCATCGGCAGCGATCGCCGCGCTTTCAGTTTCGGGTCTGCCCACCAATCGGTTCACATTCGAGGGATTTCTGCCTGCCCGTGACGCATCGCGGCGCCGCGCTTTGGACGAGCTTCGGATCGAGCCGCGCACGATGGTTTTCTATGAGGCAGCGCGCCGGCTGGCCGATACGTTGGCCGGGATGGCGACCGCCTTTGGCGATTTGAGACCGGCTGCGGTGGTCCGCGAAATTTCCAAGACCTACGAGGAGACGGTTCGCGGGACGCTAGTCGATCTCGAACGCCGTTTTCGCGCGAAGCCCGCGCTCGGCGAAGTAACGATCGTCGTTGAAGGTGCGACCAGTACGATACCCACGGCAAGCGACGGTGCGCCGGTCACGGTTGAAGTGCCGATCTTGGTCGAAGCACTCCGCGAGGCGGGCCTTAGCCTCAAGCAGGCGAGTGCCGTCGTGGCTAGGCTGACGGGCCGTGCGCGTCG
>JBGPNU010000340.1:0-3439 GCA_041487675.1 Binatus sp. (SeqCode) | reverse complement strand
CGGCGACGAACGAACCGCTATGGCCGCCGGTGAATACGAAGCAGCCCTTCCGGAGCCGCTTCACGTCGGCGGCCAGATCGATCACCTCGGGCACATTGGCGAGATAATTCAGCGAGAAGCCGACCGCGTCGGGTCGAAAGCTTTCCAGTTCCGCAAACAGGTCGCGATGCTTGAAGATCTGAAGGTCGAGCATCCTGACCTCGTGGCCAGCCGCACGCACTGCGGCGGCCACACGTTCCATCCCGAGCGGTTCCAGGCGCAGGTAGATCTCGCTGTACATGAGCGGACTCGGATGCACGAACAGGACCCGCATAAAAACCACCTTTGGCGGAGCGCATCGACGCTTCCCTTGCGTGCGCAATGCGATCCGCCGCGATTCGATAATCCTCGGTCGCGATTTCGTCCCGCCTGACCAATCGGCCAGTCCGGTTCGGGGCCATCCTAGTATCTGGCCGAGGTCAATGAAATAGCCTCCGAACCGGCCTACGAACCGCTCTTGCGATGGACGTGCTAAAGTTTCGGGGTCGGAATCATGCAGTCGCCAAGCCTGCTCCTCCCTGACGGAGCGGTCGATCGAATTGGAACCGGCGCGCGCAATCCGGCCTTGACAACGTCGCTCCAGGGCCGGAGTTTGAGCGATAAGCGTTCGATCGAATCAATCATGACTTGACCCGCGAATCAGAACATCAATTGATCTGCGACAGGGGCCGCGCTCGGCGAAAAAAAAATCGGAGAATCGATTCGGAGAAATCATGCATTACGCAAAGCTGGGCAAAACCGGAATGACCGTCTCGCGCATCTGTCTCGGATGCATGAGCTACGGCGACAAGAAATGGCGCGATTGGGTGCTCACGATGGACGAAGCGCGCGAGCATTTCGCCGCCGCGCTCGAGTCGGGAATCAACTTCTTCGACACCGCGAACGTTTACTCTCTTGGCGTGAGCGAGGAGATCACGGGGCGATGGCTCGGCGAGATGGCGAAGCGCGATGAGATCGTGGTCGCGACCAAAGTGTACGGGCCGATGGGGTCGGGGCAAAATCGGGGCGGGCTCTCCCGCAAGAATATTCTCGAAGCCTGCGACGCGTCGCTCCGCCGGCTCAAGATGGATTTCATCGACCTCTACCAAATCCACCGATGGGACTACACGACGCCGATCGAGGAAACGCTGGAAGCGCTCGACGCTCTGGTGCGGGCCGGCAAGGTGCGTTACCTCGGTGCGAGTTCGATGGCAGCGTGGCAGTTCGCCAAGGCGCTCAGCATCCAGAAGGAAAACGGATGGCACCGGTTTGTCTCGATGCAAAACCACTACAACCTGGTCTATCGCGAGGAAGAGCGCGAGATGAATCCGCTTTGCATCGACAACGGAGTCGGACTGATTCCTTGGAGTCCGCTCGCGCGCGGATTCCTGGCTGGCAATCGCGAAAAGGGCGGCAGCGGTCCAACCGCACGCGCGAAGACCGATGACTTCGCCAAGAACATGTACTTCCGCGAGTACGACTTCGAAGTTTTGAGCGTGGTCGAGCAGATCGCGAAGGAACGCAGCATCACGCCGTCGCAAGTCGCATGCGCATGGATCCTGCAGGCGCCCGGGGTCAGCGCTCCGATCATCGGCGCCACCAAAATTGGTCATCTCAAGGAAGCTCTTGCGGCGGTCGATGTGAAGCTCAGCAGCGATGAGATCGCGGCGCTGGAGAAGCCATATCGGCCGCATCCGATTCTCGGACACGAGCAGCCGCGGCCGTCGCGGATGGTGAGCGCGCGCTAGGAAGCGGCGCCATTGAGCGAAGTTAAAGTGTTACTTGAGGTCGTGGAGGCGCTTGCGCATCTGCGCGCCCCGTTCTTCATCGCGGGTGGATGGGCCATCGATCTGCATCTGGGGCGCATCACCCGCGAGCATCACGACGTCGATGTGTTGATTTTGCGCTCCGATCAATCACGGCTGCACGAATGCCTGGATGGATGGAGGCTGAAAAAGATCATCCCGCATCCGGAAGGTCTGGCGAACCGCGGAACGTTGGCCGAGTGGCGGCACGGCGAGCGTCTCGAATTGCCGATACATCAAATCAATTTGTATCGGCGCGGAGAGACCGAGCCGGCGTTCCAGGTGATGTTCGCGGAATCGTCGGACGGCGAATGGATCTACCGGCGCAATCCGGCGATCAGAATGCCGCTCGACCGAATGGGATTTCATTCGCTGTGGGCACTGCCCTATCTCGCGCCTGAGATCGTACTGTTGTTCAAGTCCAAGCATCTGCAGTCCCACGATCGAGTCGATTTCAACAACGTGCTGCCCGCGCTGAGCGCGGGCTCGCGCGCGTGGCTCCGCGCCGCACTCGAAAGATCCTCTCCCGATCACGAATGGTTGGCTTCGCTCTAACGAACGTCGGAGGACTCGGATGGAAATCAACGGCGTCGCGCATGTGATGCTCACGGTCAGCAATTTCGAGGCGTGCTTTCCATTCTACGAAAAGCTGCTCACCTATCTGGGACTCAAGCCGGTGATTCGCAGCGATCAGACGCTCTACTGCGTCGGCGGAAGGACTGCGGTGGGCATCGTCAGATGCGACGATGCGCATCGCGCCGAGAAATTCGAGCAGCGGCGCGTCGGACTGCATCATGTGTGCCTGCGCGCCCGCGAACGCGGCGATGTCGACGAGGTGTACGGCTTCCTGAAAACGATCGGCGCGAAGATCGTGCATCCGCCAGAGGACGGCTCGTGGGCGCCGGGATATTACTCGGTGCTATTCGAAGATCCCGACGGCATCCGCCTCGAGGTCAATCACGTGCCGGGCAAAGGTCTGCTGGCGTGAACCGACAGGCCTCCTGCACCCTCACCTACCGGCCGCTAAGAGGCCGGCCGCCTCTCCCGTGAAAGAACGGGCGAGGTAATCTCAGGAACGGTCGAGCTTCGCGCGCAGGCGCATCGCGAGGTCGGGCGCCGATGTCTCGTGCTTGAAATACGCGAAGATTTCGTCGGCGCCGTCTGCGAGCCGATCGAGGTTCTTCGCCCATTTATCCAGGCCCGCATCGTCGTAGGTCTCTTTGCGCAATCGAACATAGACGTACGGCGCAGTTCGCTCGATCGGTGAGGCGAGCTTTTCCGTCTCGGCGATACATAGCGCGGCGCCGTTATCGGCGAGCGCCGTCATCACGGAGTCGTCGAACCAGCTCCGGTTTCTGAATTCGAACGCGGCGCGAAGCCTGCCTTTCAGAATCGCGAGGAAATCGCGTAGCAACGGGAGATCGAGTTTGAAGTCGGGCGGGAGCTGGAACAGCGCAGGCGCGGATCGTTCGCCCATGATCGAGGCGCGCTCGATAAACGTGTCGGTGGTTTCCCTTGCGTCGCGGAGCCGCGCGAAATGCGTGATGCGCTGCGGCGCCTTCAGCGCGAATCGAAAATTCGCCGGCGTGCGCGAGGCCCATCCTTCCAGCATTTTG
>JBGPNU010000339.1:0-3445 GCA_041487675.1 Binatus sp. (SeqCode) | reverse complement strand
TGATCGACGAGCAGCTCGCGGGCAAGGATTTTTTCTTGGGGCCTGGCTTCACGATGGCGGACGCGTCGCTCTACCATCCGTTGTACTTTCTCGCACTCATTCCGCCCAACTTTTCGATCGTCAAGGACTTCGCCAACGTCGCTCGATGGTACGAACGAATTCGCGACCTCGCGTAATCAACGAAATCAGGAGGGACATGACATGGCGCGCAATTTAGCAATTGGAGTTAACTGGCAGGGCAAGCTCGATTTCAAGGCGGCCATCGAGCGCGCAAAGATTGCCGACGCCGCGGGAATCCATTCGATCTGGGTGGCCGAGGCATGGGGCCGCGACGCATTCACGCTGCTCACATTGCTCGCCGAGCACACCCGCAAGACTCAGCTCGCGACCTCGATCGTCAATATCTACTCGCGCACGCCGGCCGCGCTCGCGCAGCATTTCGGCACGCTCGACGAACTCAGCAACGGCCGCATGATTATCGGCCTCGGCACTAGTGGGCCGCAGGTGATCGAACATTTCCACGGCGTCCCGTTCAATCCGCCGCTCACGCGGATGAAGGAGTACGTGGAGATAATCAACATGATAATCGCGGGCACGCCGCTGAATTTCGAGGGCAAACTCTTCAAGCTGCAGCGCGGTTTCACGATGCGCTTCGAGACGCCGCGCAAGCACATCCCGATTTGGATCGCCTCGCTCAACAAGAAAAGCGTCGAGTTCACCGCGCGCAAGGCCGACGGATGGCTGCCCGTGATGATCCCGGTGAACTCGCTCAAGAAAGCGATCGCCGATTTCCGCGCGATCGTTAAGGATGGAGGCCGTGAGCCGCGCGCGGTCGCCGTCAAATCGCCGGGCACGGTAACCGTTACCGCCAACGTCGATCGTGCGATCGCGGGACATGCCGCCAACGTCGCATTCTATGCGGCTCGCATGGGCACCTTCTATTCCGAGCAGCTGACGCGCTTCGGCTTCGGCGCCGAGGTGCAGAAAATCAAGCAGGCCTGGGATTCGGGCGGCTCCAAGGCCGGCACCGCGGCGCTATCGCCCAAGCTGCTCGCGGAGTTGGGCTACATCGGCGGAGTCGAGGGTGCAATCGAGCGCCTCAAGTTGCAGGAGGAGGCGGGCGTCGATTTGCATCCGGTCGAGATCGACGCGGGCGGCAGTCCGGCCGAGTTCGAGAAAACTGTCGCCAAGTTGATCGGATAAGCTCGATTGAATAGGCGCTGCGCCGATAGGCCGATCGCACACGCACGATTTGCCGATTCGTTTGAAAAGGGGCTATACGGAGACTGGACCTTGAAGGAGGACTTGAGGCGCCAATGAAAGCAGCCGTATTTGAATCCACGAAAAAACCGCTGGTCGTCAAAAATGTTCCCGACCCCGAGTGCGCACCCAATGGCGCGATCGTTCGCGTCGAGGCCAACGGCATCTGCCGCTCCGACTGGCATGCATGGTCGGGCGACTGGTCCTGGATGGGCCTCTCCGCGCAGCCCGGCGCGATCCTGGGTCACGAGTTTTCCGGCGTCGTCCAGGAAGTCGGCAAGGACATCCGCAACTTCAAGCAGGGCGATCGCGTCGTCGTTCCATTCAGCCAGGGCGACGGCACCTGCGAGTACTGCCGCAACGGGCATTCCAACGTATGCCTGACGCCGCTGCTTCCGGGCTTCTCTTATCACGGCGGATTTGGCCATTTGGTCGCGGTGCCGTTCGCGGACATGAACCTGGTCGCGCTCCCCGCAAGCATCGAGTTCGTCGAGGCGGCCTCGATGGGATGCCGTTTCATGACCTCGTTTCACGGCATCGTCGATCGCGCGCAGGTGAAGCCGGGCGAATGGGTGGTCGTGCATGGATGCGGCGGGATCGGGCTGTCGGCGATCAATATCGCGGCCGCCATGGGAGCCAACGTGATCGGCGTGGACCTCGACTCGGCGAAACTTGAACTCGCCAAGGGCATGGGCGCCAGTCACGTTATCAACGCGAAGAAGGCCGATCCGATTGCCGCGATCATGGATCTGACCGGCAGCGGCGCGCACGTTTCGGTCGATGCGCTCGGGGTCGCGGCCACCTGCCGCAACTCGATCATGAGTCTGCGCAAGCAAGGACGTCATCTGCAGATCGGACTCACGACTTCGGCCGAGAAGGGCGAGATCCCGGTGCCGATCGATCGGATCGTCACGATGGAACTTCAGCTGATCGGATCGCTCGGGATGCAGGCGTCGCATTATCCCGCGATGCTGCAGTTGGTCGAAGCGAAGAAGGTCTCGCCCAAGGCGATGATCACCGGTACCTGCGGGCTCGACGGCATCAACAAGATTTTCGAAGAAATGAACACGTACCAGAACGTCGGTGTCACGGTAATCAACAAGTACAACTAAACCCGGCGCTCCGTCGATCGTGTTTCGTGAACGCGCGAGAGGGTCCTGATGGACCCTCTTCGTTTGTCGGGATTAAACTTGATGACAATCAGAATCCAGCTAATCGCATTCGCAATCTTGCTGGCTGCGCTGCCGGCCGCCGCCAGAGCCGACGAGGCATCGAAAGCGGGCGGCATCAATGTCGAAGTCACCGGGTTCCGAAATAATAACGGTAAACTCGGATGCTCGCTGTTCAAAGGCCCCGACGGATTTCCTCGCGACGGATCCAAAGTATTCCGTCATATGTGGGCGCCGATTCAAGGCGGTCGCGCAGAATGCGTCTTCCCCGGAGTTCCAGCCGCCGACTACGCCGTCACGATCTTTCACGATGAGAACGGGAACAAAAAGTTCGATTCGAACTTTGTCGGCTATCCGCTCGAAGGCTACGGATTTTCCAACAACGTGAAGCCGGTATTCAAAGCGCCGGGTTTCGACGAAACGAAATTTAACTACGACGGCGCCGGCATCAAGGAAATACCGATCACCATGATCTATAGGTAGTCGATTGATGAAAGCAGTAATCGTCGAAAAACCCGGAGACGAATCGGCGCTGAAGATCGGCGAGGTTGACGAGCCCGCGATCAAACCCGATGAAATCCTGATTCGGGTCCGAGCCGCCGGGCTGAATCGCGCCGACATTCTCCAGCGCCAGGGATTCTATCCGCCTCCGCCGGGCGCGTCGGAAATCATCGGCCTGGAATGCGCCGGCGAAGTGATTGCGGTCGGCGCTGCGGTCACCGGATGGAAGGTCGGCGACCGCGCGATGGCGTTGCTGCCGGGCGGCGGTTACGCGGAAAAAGCCGCGGTCCATCACGGCTCGGCGATGAAGATTCCCCCATCGCTCAGCTTCGAGGAAGGCGCCGGGTTTCCCGAAGTCTTTCTGACTGCGTTTCTGAATCTCTTCATGCTCGCCGGCATCAAAAGCGGCGAGACCGCGCTGATTCATGGCGGCGGCAGCGGCGTCGGTACGGCTTCGATTCTGTTGCTCAAGGAAGCGCGAGCGCGCGCGATCGTCACGGCCGGCTCCGATGCGA
>JBGPNU010000338.1:0-3483 GCA_041487675.1 Binatus sp. (SeqCode) | reverse complement strand
ATCGATCACCTGTTCACCGGCGCCAAAACCGACGGCAACAATCCGCGGCATAATGCGATGACGCTCGACGGGTCGGTCTTGTATGGGACGACGCTCACCGGCGGCAAGCACGATAGCGGAACGATCTTCAGCATCAATGACGACGGCAGCGGATATTCGACTCCGCCGCTGTTCGACTTTGACAAGAGCCAGCAAAAAAATAACGGCGACATGCCGCATAGCTGCTTCGCTCTGAGCAACGGCGTGTTGTACGGCATGACCTCCGAGGGCGGCCACAAAGGCCTCCCCACCGGCGACGGCGCCATCTTTTCGTTCGATCCGGGAACCGCCATCTACAGCAGACTTCATTCCTTCGACGGAAAACACGGCGCCGATCCGCATGGCCAGCCGATTTTCGACCCGACCGGCACCACGCTCTACGGCATGACTCGGGCCGGCGGCAAACACAATGTCGGGGTCATTTTTTCCTTCACTTCGACGTGCAGCCCGTTCTCCTTGAAGTGCCACGGGAAACTCAAGACCCTGCACAACTTCAGTTGCCCGCAGAATGCGACCCCGAGCTGCATCGACAGTAGCGACGGCGCGACTCCCGACCACGGCACTCTCGTACAATCGGGAACGACGCTATTAGGCCTGACGACCGCCGGCGGCAAGTTTGGGATGGGAATTATCTTTTCGCAGGAACTCACCGGCAAGAAGAAATTCAAGGTACTGCACAGCTTCGGCGACGGCGCCAACGACGGCCAGAACCCGTTTGGATCGCTAATGCTCAACGGCAGCACGCTCTACGGCACCACTCGTCTGGGCGGGAATCAAAACCTGGGCACGGTTTTTCAGATCGATACGAGCGGAAACAATTACGCGCGAGTTCACGATTTTCAGGGCGGCGATTTGGACGGCGCCCATCCGATCGACGACGTGATCCTGGTGAGCAACACGCTCTATGGGATGACCGAAGCCGGCGGCAAATGTAACAACGGAGTGATCTTCGCGATCGCGCTGCCGTAGGGATTATCGAGTGCCATCGATTCTCCAAGACCTTCGCGATGCCGCCGCACCGCACGGCCTCAACCTGGTTGCGGCGACGCCGGTCGAGCGCTACGACCGCGCGGTCGCGGAAATTTCGCGCGCCGCGCCGATCGATCCGCACGCGCGCTCAATCGTTGTGATCGGCAACGGCGGCGGCGCGCTGTGGCATGCGCTGAGCGCCCACGCGGCGCGCAATCCCGGATGGTGGAAGCGTGAGAATCCGCTCGACGACTTCACCCGCGAAGTGGTCGAGCGCGACGTCGGCGCCGCTGTGCGTGCTTCGGGTGCTCGATTCACAATCGTGTACCCGTTCATGAACAGCAATCGCACGCTGAACTTCATCGAGCTCGGTAAAGTCGCGGGCATCGCCGGCCCGAGCATCCTCGGCGTCACGGTGCATCCGGTTTATGGTCCGTGGATCGCCTTTCGTGCGGCACTTCTAATAGACCGGGAGATCGATTCCCCCGGCGACGCGCTCGGCTTCGATCCCTGTCCTCGATGCACCGCGCGGACTTGCATTCCCGCGTGTCCGGCGGGCGCGGTGAGTATCGATACAGGCTGGGACATTCCGCGTTGCCTGACCCATCGCGTCGAGGTCGAACCGGATTGCGCTCCGCGATGCCACGCGCGTGCCGGATGCGTGCTCGGCCCCGAGCATCGCTACCCCGACGACGAACTCGCCTATCATCAGATGCGCGCGCTGCGCTCGATGCGCCCGTATTACGAAGCGCACATCAAGCCGAAGCAGCCCGATCGCTAGTTTTCAGCGCGCCAACCAATTACGCGGGTGTTAATTCAATATGCTGCCCAAGCAGTGCGGCCGTACTTCGTTGTTTTCATTCGTACACCCGAATCTCGTCAGCTTTGTCTCGAGAGGAACTTAGCGGATTACGCTTGATCACAATCGAACAACGCGCTAGTCCGCCCTGATAGCAAATAGTGAAGGCGGGCCAATTCGCCCGGCAGGGGAGGGATAACAGTGAGATACCTATATGTCTGTTCTGTGCTCGCCATTCTTCTCGCATCCACTCCGGCTAACCCAGCGACGCCGGCCGACGTCATGTCGGTCATGAACACACTATCAGCCGCAAAACAGCAACTGGACACTGCGCTCAACGAGCAATCGGTGGAGAACGGAAAGAAGGAAGAACTGATTCGAGAGACCGCCGCCATCAAGGGGAAAAAGGCGAGCTTACAGAACCAGGCCAACGCAATCCAAACAGAAGCACAGTCTGTAAGCGCACAAATCCAGAATTACCAGCAGCGATGCCCCAGCGGGAGAGTGCCGATCGCAGTATACAATGCGTGCCATCCGGACAAGGTCCGAATTGAGTCCGCGCAGAGTGCTCTGTCGGCTAGGGCGGAGCGTGTGAAAAGTGAGGCGCAAGAGTTGGTGGGACGCGCTCAAGCCAACAGCCAAGCAACGCTGGAATGGGCTCAGAGCGTAAAAAGGACAAATGCTAACATCTCAGAGCTTCGTGGCCGCATCCACTCTCTCCAAGCCCGCTTGAG
This sequence comes from Binatus sp. (SeqCode), assembly GCA_041487675.1. Classification (GTDB taxonomy): domain Bacteria; phylum Desulfobacterota; class Binatia; order Binatales; family Binataceae; genus Binatus. Next base: position 942 of record JBGPNU010000338.1, on the reverse strand, counting down.
CGGTTGGTGTACTCAAGTTCCGGCAAACGCGACATTGGAAGCCATCAAGGCGAACTGCGGCAATGCTGATTTCGATCGGGCGAACCGAAATCTCCCACCGTGTGACACGCCTGCATGCCGAGAAGCGCAGCGCCACTTCCCGAACTGAGTCATCGCGAAACGAGGAGTGCCGTGAACTTGTCGCTACTCGCGCAGGCGCCGGCGCCCAATCTCGCGACCGACGGCAACGGCAGCTGCACGACTCCCTCGACGTCGGTGCCCTAGCGTCAGGCAAGCGGGAAGACGTTACCCGCGCAGCTTGCGCGCAACGTCCTTCGCGAAATAGGTCAGGATCAAATCGGCGCCGGCGCGCTTGATCGAGGTCAGCACCTCCAAGGTAGCCCGCTCCTCGTCGATCCATCCGTTGATACCAGCCGCCCGGATCATCGAATACTCGCCCGACACGTTGTAGGCCGCAACCGGCGCGTTGAATTCGTGCTTCACGCGCCAGATCAGATCGAGATACGGCAGCGCCGGCTTGACCATCACGATGTCGGCGCCCTCCTCGAGGTCGAGCGCCACTTCCCGCATCGCCTCGTCGCCGTTGGGCGGATCCATCTGGTACGAACGCCGGTCGCCGAATTTCGGCGCCGACTCGGCCGCCTCGCGAAACGGCCCGTAAAATGCCGACGCGAACTTTGCCGAGTACGCCATGATCGCGACCTGGCTGAATCCGTTGCTGTCGAGCGCAGTGCGAATCGCGCCGACTCTGCCGTCCATCATGTCCGACGGCGCGACGATATCCGCGCCCGCGCGCGCATGCGACAGCGCCTCGCGCACCAGCAGGTCGAGCGTCGCGTCGTTGTCCACGTCATTGCCGACGACGACGCCGCAGTGGCCATGGTCGGTGTACTCGCACATGCACACGTCGGTGATCACGGCCATGCCGGGCACCCGTTCCTT
>JBGPNU010000337.1:0-3515 GCA_041487675.1 Binatus sp. (SeqCode) | reverse complement strand
GGAAGAAGTTAATTTTAGCCTTTTTAGGAATGCGAAACCCACCCTCAAGTTTCGCGCTTCCCGGGTGAATCTGCTTTCTGGAAAGGGGGCAAGGGCTGGCGTCTGCTGCTCTGGTAAAAGCGGCAGCTATTGGCGAGTATTCGATCGTGAGTCCGAGCGAGCGCGCTTTTCCCGCCGGACAGCACGACAATTGGAGGAACAGTCATGAGTTGGGATTTTGAAACCGAGCCCGAGTTCCAGAAGGACCTCGACTGGATCGATAAGTTCGTGCGCGAGGAAGTCGAGCCGCTCGACTACGTGCTCGGCCATCCGTACGACGTTCGCGACCCGAAACGAAACAAGCTGGTGCGGCCGCTGCAGGCCGAGGTGCGCAAGCGCAAACTGTGGGCGTGCCATCTCGGACCGGAACTGGGCGGGCAGGGCTACGGGCAGATCAAGCTCGCGCTGATGAACGAAATCCTCGGGCGCTCGCGATTCGCACCGATCGTGTTTGGTTGCCAGGCGCCGGACTCGGGCAACGCCGAGATTCTGGCGCATTATGGGACGCCCGATCAGAAGAAGCGTTTTTTGCAGCCGCTGCTCGACAACGAGATCGTTTCGGCGTTCTCGATGACCGAGCCGCAAGGCGGCGCGGATCCAAAAGTTTTCAAGACCAAAGCCGAGCTCCGCGGCGACGACTGGGTAATCAACGGTGAGAAATGGTTTTCCTCGAACGCGCATCTCGCGTCGTTCCTGATCGTGATGGCGGTAACCGATCCGGACGCGAAGGAATATCAGCGGATGTCGATGTTCATCGTGCCGAAGGAAACGCCGGGAGTGGAAATCATCCGCAACCTGAGCGTCGGCACCCATGAATCGGAAGGCAGCCACGCCTACATCCGCTATTCGGACGTGCAGGTTCCGAAAGACCATATGCTCGGACCGCGGGGAGGCGCGTTCGTGGTCGCGCAGACGCGGCTCGGAGGAGGACGGATTCATCATGCGATGCGCACGATCGGGCAGGTGCGCAAGGCGTTCGACATGATGTGCGAGCGGGTGCTCTCGCGCACGACGCAGGGATCGCGGCTGGCGGACAAGCAGATGGTGCAGGAGAAGATCGCGGACTCGTGGATGGAGATCGAGCAGTTCCGCCTCCTGGTGCTGCGCACCGCGTGGAAGATCGATCGGTACAAAGACTATCTGAAGGTGCGCAGAGATATCGCGGCCGTGAAGGCGCTGATGCCGAAAGTCTTTCACGACGTGGCGTCGCGGGCGCTTTTTCTGCATGGCTCGCTGGGCGCCACCGGCGAGATGCCATTCGTCGAGCAGGTAATCCAGAGTTTCCACATGGGACTTGCCGACGGGCCGACCGAGGTTCACAAAATAACGCTCGCGCGCCAGGTGTTGCGCGACTACAAGGCGACCGACGATCTGTTCCCCTCGCAGCATATTCCCAAGCTGCGCGCGGCGGCATTGAAGAAGTACGCGGATCGGATCGAGCTGGAGGTGGCTAATCAATAAGGCTAATCGCGGGATGTAATCGAAACGAAGGAGAGGAACGACGATGCAGACAATCAAGTTTGACGATGTGCCGGCGCTTACGGCGAAGATCGGCAAAGAGTTTGGTCCGTGGAGTGAGCCGATTCACGTGACCCAGGAAAAAATTAATCAATTCGCCGACGTGACCGGCGACCATCAGTGGATTCACATCGACATAGAACGGTGCAAGAAAGAGAGCCCCTTTGGCGGGCCGGTGGCGCATGGTTTCCTTACGCTCAGCCTGCTGCCGGCGTTCAAGACCACCGAGGATTGGACGATTTCCGGGTTTCGCAACGTGGTAAATTACGGCGCGAACAAGCTCCGGTTCATCTCGCCGGTGCCGGCCGGCGCCAGCGTTCACGCACGCTCGCGGCTGATCGCAGTCGAGCCGCGGCCGATGGGCACGATGCTCACGCGCGAAACGGAAATCCAGGTCGTGGGTTCGCAAAAGCCCGCGGTAGTCTACGAAGCACTGATGCTGTTCGTGAAGTAGAAGCGCCGGGCGGCGACGGAGGGTAGTTCATGGCGTACGAACAGATCATTTACGAGGTCGCGGAAAATATCGCGACGATCACGCTCAACCGGCCGGAAAAGCTCAACGCATTCACCGGCATCATGATGAACGAGATGATCGATGCATTCGACAAGGCCGACGCGGACGACAACGTCCGCGCGATAATCGTGACCGGCGCGGGGCGCGCGTTCTGCGCGGGCGCCGACCTGTCGGCGGGGCCGAGAACCTTCGACTCGACGCGCGAGGATCGCCCGGAGCGGCGTTCGGCGGTAAGGGCCGACGGCAGCGTGGACTGGAGCAACGAGACGATACGCGACGGCGGCGGACTCCTGACGCTGCGCATTTTTGAGTGTCTGAAGCCGGTGATCGCGGCAGTAAACGGCCCGGCGGTCGGAGTTGGCGTGACGATGCAGCTGGCGATGGACGTGCGGCTTGCGTCGGAGAATGCGCGCTTCGGCTTTGTGTTCGCGCGGCGCGGGATCGTGCCGGAGGCGTGTTCGAGCTGGTTTCTGCCGCGCGTGGTGGGAATCTCACAGGCGCTGGAGTGGGCGCTCTCGGGGCGGGTCTTCGCGGCCGAGGAAGCGCTCGAGGGCGGGCTAGTCAAAAAAATCTACAAGCCCGACGAACTGATTGCGGCGGCGCGCGCTCTCGCCCGCGAAATCGCGGACAACACGTCGCAAGTCTCGGTAGCCCTTATTCGGCAGATGATATGGCGGATGGCGGGCGCCGATCATCCGATGGAAGCGCACAAGGTGGACAGCCGGGGAATCTTTGCACGCGGCTCTTCAGCGGATGTGAAGGAAGGGGTTGCGTCATTTCTGGAGAAGCGGCCCGCGAAATTTCCCGACCGGATTTCGAAAGATATGCCGGCGTACTTCCCGTGGTGGGAGAAGCGGAAATATAGCTAATTCGAATATACAGTTGATTCGAAGATATATACGACTGACGCGCAGGGCTGAATACCAAGTATAGTTTCAAGGCGAGCGGCGGATGATCACGCGGACTTCGCCGCGGCGCTCCGCCTTGATCGTCAGCCGCTGGTTGCCGAGGTCGAGTACGGGTTCGCCGCCGGACACCTCGAACGCGCATCGCTCCGGATATTGCACACGCGGGACGAAAATCTCGGTCGCAGCCGCGACCGACGTATCGGAATCGAAGACGAACTCGAAAGTACCGGCGACGCGATCGAACTTCATCGTGCGCGGAGTTCCCTGGGTTGCCTTGGCGTACGGTCGAACGAAGCCCGCGAGCGCGCGGCCTCCACTGTTGATATCGGCGGGATCGATCTGCTGGTCGCGTGAGAAGATGCTCAGGTCTTCCTGGTTCCATCCGTCTCCAATCGCGAGATCGTTGCGATTGGATGCGGTGTAGTTCCATTGCGTGCTGTTGATGAGCAGGCTGTCGAGCGCGTTGTACATCAGATCGAGCGCGATGACGTGCGGCGTCCATGGCGTAGCGGAGCGATCGCCGGCGTGGAAAGCGC
>JBGPNU010000336.1:0-3521 GCA_041487675.1 Binatus sp. (SeqCode) | reverse complement strand
TGCCGAGTGAGTCTTTTCGCGCGCGCGGGTTCGCTTCGTTCCAGGAAGATCCGGTCGGGCTCGATCTCGCGTTGAAATATAATTTGACCGACAACTTTCTATGGGCAAATGACTATCCGCATCATGAGGGTAGCTGGCCGCATTCGGCGGAGGCGATCGAGCGTCAGATGGGGCATCTGCCGGAAGACGCACGCGCGAAAATCCTCGGGCTCAACGCCGCGCGTTTGTTCAAGTTCGACGTTGACGCGCTGACCCGTCGCGATCGCACGGCGACGAACTGAAACGGCTGCTCGATGCCGTCGTCTGAATTTTCGCATCGCTACGCCAATCTCGAAGGCGTGCGAATTCATTTCGTCACGATGGGGCAGGGCGCGCCGGTCGTTCTGCTCCACGGATGGCCGCAGACCTGGTACGAGTGGCGTCACGTGATGCCGCTGCTCGCTGACAAGTTCTCGATCGTCGCCCCTGATTTGCGCGGACTCGGCGATTCCTCGCGCCCGAGCTCGGGCTATGACAAAAAAACCGTCGCGAATGACGTCTGGAGGCTCATGCATGATCATCTCGGTCATGCGCGTTTCGCCGTGGTCGGTCACGATTGGGGTGCGCCGACCGCATTTCGGCTCGCCGCGGACCATCCCGCGGAAGTAACGCATCTCGCGATGCTCGATGTTCCGGTTCCGGGCGATCAGCCCGCCGGCGCCGCGATCAGCGGCCCGCGCCGGTGGCATCACGCGTTCCACCAGGTGCCCGATTTGCCCGAGGCGCTGGTGCACGGACGCGAACGAATTTATCTCGAATTTTTTTTCATGAATGGATGCGATCAGGCGGGCGCATTCCTTGACGCCGACATCGCGGAATACGTGCGGACCTACTCGCAGCCCGGCGCGATGCGCGCGGGTTTCAACTTCTACCGTGCGCTCTCGCAGGACGTCGCCGACAATCGCGCGACTCTTGCGACCGGCTTCAAGCTTCCGATGCCGACGCTGGGCCTGGGTGGAGGCGGCCCGCGAGGCCGCGGCAATCTGGTCGTCGAATCACTCCGCCGGGTCGCAGCTCGCGCGGGGGGCGGCTCGATTGCCGATTGCGGACATTTCATCCCCGAGGAAAAACCCGAAGAGCTTGCCCGGCGCCTGCGCGAGTTCCTCGCCAAGTGAGTCGCATATCGACAAAGTCGCGCCCGCTATCGACGCAGCTGCGGACGACCTGCACGTCATCTGAAAAAAGGAGAAAACGCTGTGGACTTTACAATTCCGGCTGACATCAAGGCTTATCTCGGCGAGTTGGACGCGTTCATCGAGAAGGAGATCAAGCCGCTCGAGCGCGAGAACGATAACATCCGTTTTTTCGATCATCGACGCGAATGGGCGCGCACCGACTTCGACCGCGGCGGCCTGCCGCGCCACGAGTGGGAGGCGCTGCTCGGCGAGATGCGCCGGCGCGCCGACAAAGCCGGACATTTTCGTTACGCGCTGCCAAAGGAATATGGCGGCAAAGACGGCACCAACCTCGCGATGGCGATCATCCGCGAATACTTGGCCGCCAAGGGACTCGGTCTCCATAACGACCTGCAGAACGAAAACTCGATCGTCGGTAATCTTCCAACCGTGCTGATGTTCCGGGACTTCGGGACGCCGGAGCAGAAGAAAAAGTTCATCCCCGGGATCCTCGACGGATCGATCCGCGTCGCGTTCGGGTTGACCGAGCCCAATCACGGCTCCGACGCAACCTGGATGGAGACGCGCGCCACTCGCGACGGCGATAGCTGGCGGATCACCGGCGCGAAAATGTGGAATACCGGTCTGCACGTCGCCAGCCACGATTTCATCTTCGCGCGTCACGACGGCAGGGACGGCAGCCCCAAGGGCATCGGGTGTTTCATCGTTCCGACCAAGAGCGTGGGTTTCAAGATCGAGGAGTATCTGTGGACGTTCAATATGCCCACCGACCATCCGCGCATCTCGCTCACCGATGTCGTCATACCGGCCGACGCGATTCTCGGTGAGTTGGACAACGGCCTCGCACTCGCGCAGCATTTCGTGCACGAGAATCGCATTCGCCAGGCGGCATCGTCGCTCGGCGCCGCACAATACTGCATCGATGAGAGCGTGAAGTACGCCAAAGAGCGTAAGCCCTTCGGCAAGCCGCTCGCCAACAACCAGGCGATTCAATGGCCGCTGGTCGAGTTGCACACCGAGGCGGCCATGATTCGCGGTCTGATCCATAAGACCGCCTGGGAGATGGATCAGATGTCGAAGCCCGAGGTCGCGCTGAAACTCTCCGACAAAGTCGCGATGTGTAATTACCGCGCCAACCGGCTGGTCTGCGAGGCGGCCGACCGCGCGATGCAGGTGCATGGTGGAATTGGCTATTCGCGGCACAAGCCGTTCGAGCACATCTACCGGCATCATCGGCGCTATCGCATTACCGAAGGATCGGAAGAGATCCAGATGCGCCGTGTCGCGCAGATTATGTTCGGCTTCGGGAGCCGCAAGGCTCAACCCGAGGCATGAAGTAGCTAGTAGTCAATGACTAGTAACGATTTCGCCGAACGACTACGTATCGCCGTCGCGCGGCATATCGGATCGCCGGGGACCATTTACGAACTTCAGCGATTGACCGGTGGCGCCAACAAGACGACCTGGTCGTTCGACGCGGAAGTGGACGGCGCGCGGCGGCCGTTTATTTTGCAGCTCGCGAGCACCCGCGCCATCGACGAGTCGAATCCTATCGCCGGGGTCTCGCCTCATTTGACGGCGGAGGAAGACGCGCGACTTATGATCGCGGCCGTGAAAGCGAACGTCCCGGCGCCCCGCGTGCGCGCGATCCTCGTGCCGGCCGATGCACTCGGCTCCGGCTATGTCACCGAACGAGTGGCGGGCGAAACGCTCGCCACTCGCATCCTGCGCGAAGAGCGCTTTGCGTCCGCGCGAGCATCGATGGCGACGCAGTGCGGCACGATTCTCGCCGCGATCCATCGTATTCCTCTTTCCGAAGCCCCGTTTCTCAAACGGCTGGAGCCCGCCGAGCATGTCGCCGTCCAGCGCATGATCGCCGACTATCACGGGTTTCGATTGCCGGCGCTCGAGCTGGGGCTGCGTTGGGCCGCCGAACATGCCCCGCAAAAGGTGCGGCATACCGTAGTGCACGGCGACTTTCGCGCGGGCAATTTTATCGTTGGCGAGGAGGGCATCCGCTGCGTTCTCGATTGGGAAATCGGGCAGAGCGGCGATCCGATGCAAGACCTCGGCTGGGTGTGCGTCAAGACCTGGCGGTTCGGCGGGGTGAATCCGGTGGGCGGCTTTGGCACGCGCGAGGATCTTTTCGCCGCCTATGAAAAAGCCAGCGGTCAGAGTGTCGATCCTGCGCACGTGCGCTTCTGGGAAGCGTACGGCAGCGTGAAATGGGCGGTCGGATGTCTCAGCTTGGGCACGCGCGGGATCGAAGAGATCGGGATCGAAAGATGCGCTATCGGGCGGCGGATCGAAGAACCGCTCTGGGATTTTCTCAACCTTATCGAAGGC